>CALKFR010000024.1 GCA_938084555.1 uncultured Flavobacteriaceae bacterium
CTTTAGAGTTTTCAGTACTAAAATAGTCATTGGTTAGTTTAGCAACAATCTCTGTATCTTCTGAGTCTACATTAAAACTATAGGATGTCCAATAATACTCTTGAGCTTTTAAACTTACAGTTGTTAAAATAAAAAGTGTAAGAATTAAAATAAATTTTTTCATAATTGAATTGTTTTTAAAATTTAAGAACTCAAAGCTACAAAATATTAATTGTTAAACAAAACTAATTTAATTTCAGCATCAAATTTTATATGAATATGTAGGTTTTGATTTCAGATATTTAGGAATCATTAGTTTCAAATTAATTTTTTTTAACATATGTTATGTGAAATTTATTTTAATTGTAAGAGATTTGCATGCCCTCTAGATATTTTTTGGAATAAACTTTTATAACCATATGAAATCTAGAAAAAAAAAGGGAGGGAATAAAAAAACAAAGTATTTTAAATTTTTGTCAATTACTTCATTAGGTATTTTAATTTACATCATAGTATTATTTTTATTTTTTTATTTTTTAAATAGTATCACAGAATCTTTTCAGACAGTTTTGTGATCATTCTTAACTTTATTAAAAACTCATAAAACAAAAAAGCAAGCGAACTCGCTTGCTTTTCGATTTATTCGTACACAACGTACTGCAATTATCGAACTTTTTCTTGCAAGATTTGGATAGGTTAAGAGATTTCACTCTACGCTTAAATACGAATTAAATCTCACTCTTGTAGTTGTATTTAAAAAGTAATGTTCTATTTTTAGACATATTTAATGAATCATTTATTCACAGACCAATGAAAAACATATTTACATTTTTAGCAGCAGTATTACTAACAGCAACAACCTATGCCCAAATAGGGATTAATAATGTAAACCCAGATGCTTCTGCGGCTTTAGATATTACTTCTACTACGGGAGGGTTACTTGTACCTCGTATGACAGAGACCCAGCGTGATGCTATTAGCCCAGCTGCCACAGGCTTAATGATATATCAAACAGATGGTACAGCAGGTTTTTACTATTACAATGGCAGTAGTTGGAGTGAGGTAGCTGCTACTTCCAAAACTTACTCTGTAAACACTTTTTATGCAGAATTAGGAGGTTACGTTATACAAATTAGTCCTAATGGCAAACACGGTTTAGTGGTTGCAATGCAAGACCAAGGAACTTCAACCTGGTATGAAGCTAATGACTTATTGAGCAATCCCTCTAATCACGATGCAGACGGTAAGGAATTTTCAGATTGGCGGTTACCTACCAAAAGAGAATTAAATCTTATGTATGGTGTTTATAGTGGTTCAAATGCAGCTTCTTTAAACTCCGGTTTCTACTGGAGTTCTACGGAGGGCGGTTTCAGTAACGCGTGGGAGCAGTATTTCGGCAATGGTAGTCAGTACGTCAACAGTAAGGACTACGCAGACGGTGTGCGTGCTGTTCGGGCTTTTTAGTTATTTATCAATTTAATTATTTAAAACTATACCGCGTAAGCGGACGAGTAAAAAAATATCCCCAAGAATACTAATTTATTCTTGGGGATAATTTGTACTCGAGGTGGGAATCGAACCCACACTCCCGAAAGAACTGGATTTTGAATCCAGCGCGTCTACCAATTCCGCCACTCGAGCAATAATGGTTTGCAAATCTAAAAAATATTTTATGAATGTGAGATTTAATCTTAAAAACTCGTCAAATAATTTTACTTTTGTTTTTGTTCATTCAAAACTAACCTAACAAACACTAAACTAAATGTCTAAAAAACAACTATCTCCAAAGCTTTTTGCCTGTTCACAAAGCATGGTATTGGCTGACAAAATAGCAAAAGAATATGGGGTTCCCCTTGGAAAAGTAAAAACAACAAAATTTAGTGATGGAGAATTTCAACCTGCTTTTGAAGAATCAGTTCGAGGTAGAAGGGTTTTTATTATTGGATCTACATTTCCCACAGCTGATAATTTAATGGAGATGTTATTAATGTTGGATGCTGCAAAAAGAGCTTCTGCAAGACACATTACTGCAGTAATGCCTTATTTTGGATGGGCTCGTCAAGATAGAAAGGATCAACCTAGAGTTGCCATTGGCGCTAAATTAGTTGCAAACTTATTACAAGCAGCAGGGGCAACACGAATTATGACTATGGATCTTCATGCAGATCAGATTCAAGGTTTTTTTGAGAAACCCGTAGATCATTTGTATGCCTCTACTATTTTTATGTCCTATATTAATGAGTTGAAATTAGACAACTTAACTATTGCTTCACCTGATATGGGAGGATCTAAAAGAGCTTATGCTTATTCTAAATATTTGATGTCTGATGTTGTTATTTGTTATAAGCAAAGAAAAAAGGCAAATGTTATTGGGCATATGGAGCTTATTGGAGATGTTAAAGGTAAGAATGTGATTTTAGTAGACGACATGATAGATACTGGAGGCACACTTGCAAGAGCGGCTAATTTAATGATGGATAGAGGGGCTTTAAGCGTAAGAGCAATATGTACTCATCCGATACTCTCAGGAGACGCCTATGACAAGATTCAAAACTCTAAATTAACAGAGTTAATAGTATCTGATACCATTCCATTAAAGAGGCAGATTTCTAAAATAAAAGTTGTAACTTGCGCGCCCTTATTCGCTGATGTTATGACAAAAGTTCAAGACAATACATCGATAAGTGACCAATTTTTAATGTAACTAAATTTTAAGTAAAAAGTAATGAAATCAATTACAATCAAAGGATCAAAAAGAGAAAGCGTGGGCAAAGTAGCAACTAAAGCCTTACGTAATGCTGGTATGGTTCCCTGCGTTATTTACGGAGGAGATAAACCAGTTCATTTTTCTGCAGAAGAAAAATTATTCAAAAAACTGGTATATACTCCAAATGTATATACTGCAATGATTGAATTGGATGGTGAGAAAGTTTTAACCATCTTACAAGATATCCAGTTTCATCCAGTAACAGATAGAATTTTACATATTGATTTTTATCAGTTATTTGATGACAAAGAAGTAGCAATGAACATTCCAGTAAAATTAACAGGAACATCTCCAGGAGTTTTAAATGGAGGTTCTCTTCGTTTTACTAATCGTAAATTAAAAATCAAAGCACTTCCGGCAAAATTACCAGATTTTGTAAATGCAGATATATCAAAATTGAAAATAGGAAGCAAGTTATTCGTAACTGAATTATTCAATGATGATTACACATTTATGCACCCAGACAATACTGTGGTTGTTCAAGTTAGAACATCTCGTAATGCAGTGAATGAAGAAGAGGAAGCAGCAGCTGAAGCAGCAGAAGCAGCAGCAGCAGGTTCAGAAGCAGCAGCTGAAGCAACTACAGAAGCAGCAGCTGAATAAATAATAGTATTTCATAATACACAGCAGTAAATTATAAAAGCGTTACAAAAAGTGTAACGCTTTTTTATTTTCTTATTTTTACATAATGAATGTCTTTAAATTCTTTGCTAAGAAACACATAGAGAGTAAACAAGAGGTAATGAAAAAATTTTTAATTGTTGGTCTTGGTAACATTGGTGAAAAATATGCAAACACTCGTCATAATATAGGTTTTCAAATTTTAGACGCACTTGCTAAAAATCACGATGTTAGTTTTGAAACAGAAAAATTAGGAGATATAACTCGTTTTAGACATAAAGGGAGAGTCTTTATTTTAGTAAAGCCAAGTACGTATATGAATTTAAGTGGTAAGTCTGTGAAATACTGGATGACTCAGGAGAAAATTCCTTTAGAAAATTTATGTATTGTCACCGATGATGTTCATATAGATTTTGGCGCAATAAGAATTAAAATAAAAGGGAGTGCAGGAGGGCACAATGGTCTTAAAGATATTCAAGAAAAATTAAATACTCAGCAATATAATAGATTTCGTTTTGGGATTGGTGGAAACTACCCAAGAGGAGGTCAAGCAAATTTTGTTCTTGGTTCTTGGACAAAAGATGAAGAAAGCCAGCTTATAGAAAGAATTCCTATTGCCTTAAAAGCTATTTTATCTTTTGGAACAGATGGAATTAATAATACGATGAATAGCTATAATGGGAAATGATAAAAAATATTATTTCCTTTCTAAGCTCAAATTAACATTAGCTCTAACGGTTAAATCTCCAACAACTTCCTCAACTTGTTGATTAAGGGTAAACGTAGTCTCATTAAAAACAATAACATTAAAAGTACCCTCTAGTAAACTTACATCTTGGGTAGAAAAAGTAATGGTATTCTCCAATGTATTTAATGTATAAGATCCAGAAGCTGGTTCAAAAGTTACAATTTCAGTTTCTGTTATTGTATCTGATCCAACCGGGGTTATGGTACTTACCACTCTATATTGCCCACCTGCAGAAAAAGTTCCATCAGCATTGATTACAACATCAACCTGAAAAGTGTCACCCACAAGACTAGCATTAGCAATAGTAACGGGAACATTAGCAACTACAGTGCTTGTCTCTATATCTGAATTTAAAACAGTAATATCATAGTTTCCAGCTAAACTTTCATTTGATAAGATAAGTTCTGGCTCAGTAGAGTTATCTGCGCAGCTAAGTAGTGTTAAAGTAATAACTGCAAAAAATATATATTTAAGTTTATTCATAAAAATTAGTTTATCAAATATAATAGTAAAATGAAGATTTCTAACAATATAGGAATTAATTTTCACTAGCAAACCATTCTGCAAAAGAGCTCTCAGTTTCTTGTAATTTAATAGAAAATAGAGAAATATTTTCTGGTAGTCTTTTGCTAATTTTTTCTGCAAAGTCTATGACCATCATTTCTGTTGTAGGTTGGTAGTCTACTAATATTACATCATGGTCTCTTTTACTTAATAATGTTGCTAATTCCAAATGTGGGGTATTTTTATTAAAAACAGTAGCATGATCAAATTTATCTACAATTTCTTCTTTAACAATTTTTTTTAAATCAGTAAAGTCAATAACCATTCCATATTTAACATGAGAGGTTTCAGTTATTGGAGTTCCTTGAACTGTTACAAAGAGTTTATAGCTGTGACCATGAATATTTTTACATTTTCCGTCATAGCCATATAGTGCGTGACCTGTTTCAAAATCAAACTTTTTGGTAATTCTAATTATACTCATGTATGTATTTTTTTCAAAATTACTTCTTTTCAACCAAGGGTGAAAACTTTCTTTTAAATTTCAATAGTAAAGGTATTCCCCTTGCCAATATCCATAGTAAAAAAGTAAACCAAACCCCTGCTAACTTATAATTAAAAGTATCAAAAAACAATAACGATGGAATAAACACTAAAAGAGTAGATAGCAGCAAAAGGTTTCTCAAGAATTCTGTATATCCCATTCCCTTAAACATTCCATCAAAAATAAAAGTAATTGCACAAATGGGTTGCATAATTAAGATGATCCAGAATACTTCATAAAAACGTTGAAGAACAGAAAGATCTTGTATAAAGATTTGCCCAATAAATTCATAAAAGAGAAAGCCAATTCCCGCAAGAAAAATCCCTGCAAAAATCCCATATGATATTAATTTTTTTCCTAAGTTCAACAATGTATCATATTCTTGTGCTCCTAATAAGCGTCCTGACAAAATATTTCCTGCACTAGAATACCCATCGATGAAAAAAGCCCCAAACAGCCATAATTGTATGCCAATTCCGTAGGCAGCAAGTTCGTTTGTCCCATAGCTAGTAGCGTTATAAACCGCCAATATTAACGCAACATTTAATGCAATAGTTCTTAAGAATAAATCAAAAACCATTTTTATGAGTCTAGGAACTTCTTTATTAAATGGGAATATTAGTTTTAAGCTAATGGATGTTTTTTTAAGAAGTAAATATCCCGCTACAATAGCCATTACTATCTGAGAGATAACACTTGCATACGCAGCACCTTCAACATTCATGGCAGGAATCCAACCCTCTATTCCATAAACTAAAATCCAATCAAATAAAACATTTAAAATAGCACCCAGCAAAGCAATAAGCATAGGGTAAAGTGTATTTTGAAGCCCTCTAAAAGTTCCAAAAATTGTAAAAACAAACAATGTAAAAGGTAAGCCAAGAATTCGAATTTCATAATAATCTACAGCATATACTAATATTTGCTCTTTTGCCCCATAAAGGTTAAAAATATATTCAGCATATGGATAAGTAAAGAGAATTACAAGCATACTTAAGCTCACTATAATTAATATTGCTTGAGCGGGTAATGTTTTTACTTCGTCTAATTTATTAGCTCCTAAATAGTTAGAAATGATTGAAGAAACAGCACTTCTAGTTTGTGCAAAAACCCAAATTAACATAGATAGAAATGATCCTACAATGGCAATTGCACCAAGACTCTCTTTTGCGTTAACATCTATATTGCCAATAATGGCTGTATCTGTTATGGAGATAAGTGGTTCTGCTATTCCAGCAATTAAGGCAGGAATTGCAAGTTGGTGAATTCGTTTAAAACTAATGTCTGTTTTCAAAAGATAAAATAGTCTAACACAAAGTTACAATTTGACAATGGAAGAAATTTAGATCATCCAAAAAAATGTACCTTTGTTTTTAGAATAATTTTCCTACTTTAATTTAATTTCTAAGAATGATGAAACATATTTTAGTTCCCATTGGCTCCAAAGAAAATGCTTCTAACACCTTACAATACGCTATAGACTTTGCTAGAGAAGTAAAGGCTAAAGTTTTTGTGTTTAGAGCTTATAAAGTACATTCTAAAGCAGGGACATTTATTAATATAAACAATATTTTAGAAAGAGAAACTAATTTATACATTCAGGCCATAATAAGTGGTGTAGATACTCGTGGAGTAGATGTTAAAATCATTTCTGCTAAGGGAGCTACATTAGATAGTATTAATGCTGTTCATGAAGAATTAGGAATTGATTTAATAGTTGTTGGACCAAGAAGTAACTCAATTAAAGAGGAGGTTTTTTTAGGAAGTACATCAGGAAGTATAGTAAAGCAAACAGAAATTCCAGTGTTAATAGTTCCTGAAGAGTATAAATTTAGTCCATTTAAAGTAGCTTTAACTGCTTTTAAATCAGGAATTTTAAATCAACAAGGAGTTTTAACTCCGTTGGAAGAAATAAAAGGTGTTTTTAAAACTAAAATTAACTTATTATTGGTGAAAACTCCAGAATATAAAGAAGAAGATTTAGTTATAGATTCTTCGTTAAAAGCAATTCAAAACAATATTTCCACCTCAGAAAATGTAACTACTTTTCAAGGAGTTTTAGAACATTTTCAATCTAATAATCCAGATTTATTATGTGTTTTTAGACGTAAAAGAGGATTTTTTCAAAAATTGTGGGAGAAAAACACCATATTAAAATCTGAATTTCATTGCTCTATTCCATTATTAATTCTTAGTGGGAAACAATAATTTTATGGGGCATTAGCTCAGTTGGCTAGAGCGCTACGCTGGCAGCGTAGAGGTCATCGGTTCGAATCCGATATGCTCCACTTTTTTATAAATTTTAAATTATTACGGGTTTAGAAGACCTTAAAGGTTATTTCATACTAATAATAGGAGTATGTTATCTACTATAATGTTTTGAAACAATTCTATTAAGGACAAATCAAATAAAAAATTAAAACTTGATAAATAAAGTTCTATGAATAAGATAGGGTGTTAGGCTCTTTAAAAGAAACCTCTGGATTGTATATTTCTTGTAAAAGAAGTGATATTTGATCCATAAAATCATCTAGTTTGTCTTTGGTTATGTTGTGCTCAGGATTTTTTATTTTTGATGAAAAATTAATTTTTAACAGCCCAGCATTTAAATTTTTAAAAGAAACAATTCCAGCGACCAAAGGTTGTTCCTTTACTAAAGAATTATTTTGACAATATAGAAACGCATAGAATAAAACTTGAATGGCTTTACTATATTTAACATCTTTAATTTCTTCAAAATTTAGTACTTTTAAATCTCCAGGATTCACTTTTCCTGTCTTGTAGTCTATTATTCTTGTAACCCCATCAACTTCATCAATTCTATCTACAATACCTCTTATTTTAATAGGAAAGTCTATCCCAGGAACATTAATACAGGTTTCTAATTTTAATTCAGTACCTAAAATCTTTACATGATGTCCATCTTCCAATATTTGTTTTTCCATGGAAAGGAAACGTTTTACAAATCGATTTGAAACTTCAAATGCCAATCTATTTTTACCCGTGGTCACATCTCCATTTTTGAAGTGTTTAATAAAATACTTTGTCACCAATTTTTTGTAATCTTTAATCATTTGATCAAGATGACCATTTGTTAAAAATTTATTGACATAGGGCTTATATAGTTCATCTAAAGTGTCATGTATAACTGTACCCATTGTATTTGCAGCTATGGTTTCCTCTACTAAATCTAATTCACTTAGTTGTAGAATTTTTTGTTTATAAAATGCAATGGGATTATATAGATAATTTGTAATTGCAGAGGGAGAAATTCCATTCTTTGCTAATTCTTTCAAACGGTCTAAGATCTGTTTATTCTTTCTAACTTCAGGTTTTTCTTTTTTCTCTGTAATTACTTTGGGTGCGATTCGCTTAATAATTAAATCCGTTTTCATTAACTCTAATTGAGATATGAATCTACTTTTTTCTCCACTACCATAAGTATCATTTTCTGTATTGTAAAGAATATAGACATTTTTTGCTCTTTGGATTAGACGAAAAAAATGATAGGAATAAATAGCATCTTTTTCTTTATAGGTTGGCAATCCAAATTCAACTTTTATATCAAATGGGATAAATGAATTTTGTGAACTTCCGGAAGGAATTATATTTTCATTCACAGAGCTTATAATCACATTTTCAAAATCTAATACCCTAGTTTCTAACATTCCCATTAATTGCAAGCCATTCAAAGGCTCTCCTTGAAATGATAATTTTTCATTGCTGATAATTTGTCTGTAAAACTGATAAATCGTTTTTATATTCTCAAAATAATTTTTTGAAGTGTTTAAATTTAGCAATTGGCTAAATGCATTATAAAAACGGTATAAATATTCTTTTTCTAAAACAGAGACATGATCTTTGGCCTGCTCAAGTAAGTTTAAAATTCTTATAATGAAGTCGTTTACAGAAATAAATGGCTTAAAAATAGACAGTAGAATTTCACTACTAGTATTTTCTAAAGAATTTAGATAAGAGGTAATAGTTGGAAGGTCTAAAAAAGATATATTTTTCTTAGCAATACCCTCTTGAACAGATGCGAGCACCTTTTGCCCCTCTGGACTTACAAATTGATAAATTACAGAGTTTTTAAAAAATCGTGTTACATCTTTATGATAAAATTCATTTGTTTTGGTTTTATGAAGTGTTGTTTGCGTAATAAATAGTTGAAAAATTGCTGAAATTAATTGAGATGTTGGAACATTTTGTAAAGGATACCCCATGGTTATATTAATAGCATCTACATTTTCAGGAATGGAGTTTAAAGCTACTGATAATAAAGATTCATCACCTAAAACTAAGGCTGTGTTTTTATGATCTGAAATCTTTGTTAATATTTCTCCGGCATATTTTAATTGAGATATATTTTTAGCAGCTCCAATGATTTCAATAATTTTCTTAGACCCAAAATGACTGCTAATTTTCTTAATAGTATTTTTTTCATAGAATTTCCAATCTTTTTTATACTTTCTAATAAAGTTTCCAGCGGCATGGTTACTGTCAAAAAAAACCTGATCAATATCCCAATAAACTTCAGACTGTCCGTTATCTAAAAATAATTCAAATAGAGATTCTTCAGCTTTATTTAATGCATTAAACCCAATAAAAAAAAACTTTTTATGATTGTGTTTAATAATATATTCATCAGCCTTTTTTGTAGCTTCTCTATACATCAAGCCTTGGTATCCAATTTTATTATCTATTAGAAACGAATAGAATTTAGTATAGTAAGCCTCCAATCGCTCCATAAAAATTAAATGATCCTTTATGAGTTTTGTTTCCTTAAACTCTCCTTTAACAGACCATTTTTTTAATCGCTGTATATCTCTTAAATAGGGGAAAATTGATTGAGGATTAACGAGGTACTGATCGATTTCATTAAAGTCTTGAAGTATTACAAAAGCCCAAGAAGAAAAGACATCAAATGAATCTGGATGTTCTTCTATTTCACAATAAATGGTATAAAAATGAAATAATAATTGAATGGTGTCAGCTTTAGATATTTCAGATATTTGACTAATAAAAGATTCAATAGTTAAAATTTCAGGTAAAAAACCAGAAACTATTTTATTTTTGAAGGTGTCTTTTACAAAAACTCCAGCTCTTTGAGATGGTAAGACAAAAACACAGTCTTCAAATGAGGCGTTGTTTATGAGAATATCATCTATGGTTTCTGAAATAAAAGTTTGCATCTATACTAAAGACTTTAGTAAAACAATGTACAAAATACTATTACTAAATTTATACATTTAATAAAAAATTAATTCCATGTGTAATGAGTTAAAAATTGTTGCGATACAAGCAAATTTAATTTGGGAGAATCCAAACGAAAACAGACGATACTTTGAGCAAAAGATTATTCAGCTAGATTCAGATACCAATTTGATCGTGTTGCCTGAGATGTTTTCCACTGGCTTTACCATGAACCCTGTCACTGTGGCTGAAACTATGAACGGTACTACCGTTTCATGGATGATCAACATGGCTAAGGCTCATGATATAGCGATTATTGGAAGTATTGTGATTCAGGAAAATCATCAGTACTATAACAGGGCTATTTTTGTTCATCCTTCTGGTGCTCTTGAAACTTACGATAAAAGACATTTATTCAGTTTGGCAGGAGAAGATAAACTCTATGCTTCAGGGATTAATAGGGTAGTTATTAATTTTAAAGGATGGAGAATTTGCCCGTTTATATGTTATGACTTGCGTTTTCCTGTATGGACTAGAAATACTAACAATTATGATTTATTATTATTTATGGCAAACTGGCCAGTCACTAGAATCGATGCTTGGGATGCCTTATTAAAAGCCAGAGCAATTGAAAATATGAGCTACTGTATTGGTGTAAACAGAATTGGAAAGGATAAAAATGGGTACCAATATAATGGGCACACCTCTGCATATGATTTTTTAGGAGAAAAAGTTACTAGTACTCAAGAAAGTAAAGAAGATCTATTGTATTGTACAATCTCTAAAACTAAGTTGCAAGAGTTTAGACAAAAATTAAATTTCTTAAAGGATCAAGATTCATTCGAAATTCAAAAATAAAATATTCTTTGTAGACAGGTTTAACTATTTCACAAGTTGATTTTTGAAATAATAGTTGCCTCTGTTTTTTGTAGTAACTCATCTATGGGAAGTGTATCTATTTTAATAGGCTGATGTGTTTCAAGGGTAATTCTATTAAACATTCCAAGCGGGAATTTCCCATATTTAAACACTTTCCAGGAATCATTAATCGTTATAGGAACAATATAGGCTTCAGGATTATATTTAATCATCATTTTTAGTCCATTATAATGAAACTTTTTGGGTTTACCAGTTACACTTCTTGTTCCTTCAGGAAAAATTGTTGCAGACCAATTATTATCATGAATTCGTTGTCCAAACTCTTTTAATTCAGTTAACGCTTGTTTAGGGTCTTTCCTATTAATTAATGCAGCACCACCGTGTTTAAGGTTAAAAGATATGCTTGGGATTCCTTTTCCTAACTCTATTTTTGAAACAAACTTACTATGATATTTCCTTAGGTACCATATAATTGGTGGGATATCAAATAGCCCTTGATGATTGGCTACAAAAATTATAGTGGTGTTTTCTGGAATGGGATGAGTTATTCTAAAACTCACGGTATTTCCTATAATAATTAATGATTTGGTTAATATCCAATTGAGGGTATCAACTACATTTTTATGCGATTGATAACCAATTTTTAATCCAATCCATTGTAAAGGATGAAAAATTAAAAGACTTAAAAAAAATACAATAGCAAAAATGGAAGAAAAAAAATAGCTTATTAATTTCATTCTATGAATACAAAGTAAAAATAAAATAAGAAGTTATAAAGAAAGCCATTGATTCCATGGAATTTTTGATAAAATCAAAAGAAGACCAATTCCATAAAAAATCGCAAAGGTTTTAAACTTTTTATCATCCTGGGTTTTTTTCTTATGTTTAGACCAGCCAATTGTAATAAATATTGTTGCTAAAATCATCATAACTGGATGTTCAATGGCTAGAAGCCTAGTTGCAGCATCCCCCATTACTTCACTTGTATTACTTTTAAGTGCTTTATAATAAGGGCTAGAAAAGTACCAACCTAAACCAATAAGCAATTGAATATGTGAAAAAATTAAGGTAAATAAACCAAGCCTAAGATCTTTGTCTGAGAAAGCTTTCTTTTTTAGAAGTCCAAAAATTGCATTTGCAACAGTTATTATTAAAACAACTAGTACTAAATATGCCCAATAGGAATGTATTAGTTTCATCATATTGTAAATTATTTTATTAATTAAAAATACTAAATTTATTCAAAAAAAAACCACCTTAAAAGTAAAGGTGGTTTATATAATTTATATAATTCTTATTAGAAGTTATATCTTACTGTAAAGTTCCATGTTCTTCCAAAACCAAAGAAGGCCTTGTTGTTTGTGTTAATGCCACGGTAAGTAGGATCATTTCCTTCAACAAAATTATTCGTTAAAGATTCTGCAAGATACACAGTATTACCAACATTATTTACATTTAATCTGAATTTCAGATCAGTATCATTTTTGAAATTAAACTTATAAGACATTCCTAAATCTCCTAAGAAATAGTTAGGTAGTTGAAGTGAACCATTGTTTACTTCATCTTGAAAATCTTCAGTATTGATGTCTGCATATAATCTTGCAGCATAACGGTGACTATAATCAATTTCAAAATTATCAGTAACGTCCCAATCAAAACCTAATCTTGCAGTAGTTTGAGCAGAGTTACCAACCTTAACACCATCTAGGTATAAGTTTACAACACCTACTGGATCTACATCATCAAAAGCAGTTCCTGAAACATTCCCTGCATATTCCCAGTCACCAACAGAAGCCATACCTACTAACTTGAAGTTATCACTTATTAAATATTCAAAGTCTAATTCAACTCCAGTATGTAATTGCTTTATCCCTTGGAGGTCAGCAGTACCTCTTGTACTTCCATCACGGAATCCTACAGTTTTAAATCTATCTTTCCACTCTGTTCTGTAAACGTTTACGTTTGCACGAAGTTTTTCAGAGGTGTACCCATATCCTAGTTCAAAACCAAAAACTTTTTCATTTCTGGTATTTGGGTTAATGTCATTTCTGAAATTTTGAAAAACTGCATCAATGAAAGGTTGTCTAGAATAGTCTCCCATGTTTACAAAAACATTATGATTTTCGTCAATATTCCAGTTTACACCCCCTTTAATATTTCCACCAATAAAGTTCTGCCAGTCAGTTTCTCTTTCTGGATCAGAATCTAAATAGTTAAAAGGATCTATTCGTTTAAAACCTTGTTGAGAAATACCTACCTGAACAAAAGCAGTAATATCATCAGAAGCATATTCTAACTGGCTAAATGCACCAGCCCAACGAACTTTACCAATATTGTAGTAGTTGATTTTTTGCTCATCTTCTGTACTTCTAAAAACATTCCATTGTTGAGCTAAGTCAGAACTGTATGCTGTAGATTGGATATTTAAAGGATTGTTGATGTCATCATTATCACGATATCCGTCAGCTCCTAATAGATTGTCAACTCTTCTGTAATGATACCCTTTATATGAACGAAGGTCAATTCCAACGTCAAAGGTTAAGTTATCATTTATTTTTGTGTTGTAATTAGATAATATTCCAACCCAGTTGTGAGAATTTACAGAAGCTCTTCTAATAAATCCATTTCTTCTTTCTAAACCATTTGGCATACTGCTGTCGCTTAATTCATCATCGTTTACAATTTGTAAACCTGTAGATGGATCTGCAGGGTTTGTATAAGAATATCCACTACTAAAGTTTCCACCTAAACCTGAGTTAGCTCTTACAATTTCATCCCATTCAACTAATCCAGTATCTGGATTTCTGAATCTGCTTGAACTCGCAAAATTTCCTCCCATTCTTCCAATATCTCCGGTTCCACCACCACGACCAAATGATACGTAAGCAGAAGTAGTTAAATTAGAAGTTTCGTTGATATCCCAAGACCAGTTAAAAGAAGAAACAGGTTTATGGTAGAAATTTTTTCTCCAGTTAAACTCTTCTCCATTTAAATATCCATGATTATAGTTGTATTTTTTTCCATATTTTAAGTAATCACCTATATCCGCCATATTAAAGAAACTAGTTGTTCTTTGGTTGTGCGTTTGAGGTGCACCTGTTAACATGAATTGGAAATTGTGAGCTCCTTTGTCCCATCCAAGACCAACAAAATAATTGAAACCTTCAAATTCAGTTCCATCTATATATCCGTTACCAGCAGTTCTACTCATCAAAAATGAGGCAGCAAAACCATTTTCGTTTTTACCAGTACTGTATGAAGCTAAATTTTTGAAGTATCCGTCGTTACCTATTGAAGACACAACTGAACCTCCTTCTTCAAGGTCTGTTGTCTTAGTAATGATATTTATGGTACCCCCTACTGAAGATATTGCTAGTTTAGAAGAACCTAATCCTCTTTGAACTTGCATTGCAGTGGTAACATCTGATAAACCAGACCAGTTAGACCAGTAAACTCTACCATTTTCCATGTCATTAACTGGTACTCCATTGATAAGCACAGCAATGTTTTCTTGAGCGAAACCACGAATTGTTATTCTTGAATCTCCAAAACCACCCCCAGATTTAGTTGCATAAACTGATGGAGTATTGTTTAAGAGTTCAGGAAATTCTTGAGAACCTAATTTATCTTGAATTTCTGCTGCTTTAATTGTAGATTTAGCTACAGGTGTTTGCCTGTCTTTTGCAATGTCAACAACACCTCTTAAAACTACTTCTTCTAGGATGTCTCCATCTTCACTTAATTTAACGCTTCCCAAATCAGAGGAGCCTGTAAAAGAAATTTCCATGGTTTTAAATCCTAAATAAGAAATTACAATAGTTCCACTTTCTGAAGAAGAGGTTAATGTAAATTTCCCGTCAAAATTTGTTTCAGTTCCATTAGTTGTACCCTTAATTACAACTGATGCTCCTGGTAATCCTTCATTGGAATTGTCAACGATAGTACCAGAGATTTTTGTTTGGCCAATTACTGTGGCAGCCATAAACAATAAAGCTACGAATAATAAGTTCTTAAAATTTTTCATTATTGAATGTTAATGTTATTAATACTCTGCAAAAGTCTTTTATTTTGAGAGTTGAAATGTTAATTTAATGTTAAAAATTAGCAAAATATTAACTTTTTAAAAGTAGTTTTTTTTTATGAGAAAACTGTTTTTATTATGGTTAATTGTTAAGTTGTTTATTAACATAAACTTAAACAAAAGTATAAAAAAAAAACAAAAGAGAGTTTATTCTTTATTTAAAAGCTTTTTTGCCAATTCTTTTCCTAGTTCTACACCAAACTGATCATAGCTAAAGATATTCCAAACAACGCCTTGAACAAATATTTTATGTTCGTACATTGCTATTAATTCTCCTAAGGATTCAGGGGTTAGTTTTTTAAATAAAATAGCATTACTAGGTCTATTGCCTTCAAACACTTTATAGGGCAGAAGTTTGTTAATAGCTGAACCCTCTCCTGAAGTTTTAAGTTCTAGATGAACATCTTCTTTAGATTTTCCAAAAGCTAAAGCATCCATTTGCGCATTATAATTGGCCATTAACTTTTGATGATGATCACATAATCCATATAAAGAGGTTTCATAACCAATAAAATCTGATGGAATTAATTTTGTTCCTTGATGAACTAATTGCATAAATGCGTGCTGCATATTAGTACCTGTACTACCCCAAACAATAGTTCCTGTTTGATAATTTACCGGGGTTCCATTTCTATCCACACTTTTACCATTACTCTCCATAATGGCCTGTTGTAGATAAGGGGCTAACTTAGTTAAATACTGAGTGTAAGGAAGGATTGCCTCGGATTCTGCATTGTAAAAATTGTTATACCAAATACTTAATAAAGCTAAGATTACAGGAATATTTTCATTAAATGAACTTTCTTTAAAATGGAGGTCCATTTTTTCAGCACCATCTAAAAGAGCTTTGTAATGTTCAAAACCTACAGATAAACTTATAGATAATCCCACGGCAGACCATAAAGAGAAACGCCCCCCGACCCAATTCCACATTGGAAATACATTTTTAGGATCTATTCCAAAGGCATCAATAGCATCTGAATTTGTTGAAACTGCAACAAAATGTTTAGCAATATCAAATTGAGATCCTGATGTTAAAAACCAATTTTTTATGGTATTGGCATTGGTAATTGTTTCTTGTGTAGTAAAAGTTTTTGATACAATCACAAATAATGTTGTCTCTGGGTTTAATTTTTTTAAAACCTCAGAAACATGATCTCCATCTATGTTAGAAACAAAGTGAGTTGTTAAGTGGTTTTTATAATATTGTAATGCTTCAACAATCATATCTGGTCCAAGATCTGAACCTCCAATTCCAATATTTACGATATCGGTTATTTTCTTTCCTGTATAGCCTTTCCAGTCTCCTGAGATTACTTTATTTGAAAAAGCTCTTATTTTTCTTAGTGCTTTTCTAATTTCTGGTTTGATATTCTTTCCATTTACTAGTAATTCATTTTCTGAGTTACTTCTTAAAGCAGTATGCAAAACAGCTCTATTTTCTGTTTCGTTAATAATATCTCCAGAAAAATAACGATCAATAGCATCATTTAACTGAACTTCATTTGCTAGTTCAACTAATAAATCAATGGTTTTTTGAGTAACCCTATTCTTTGAAAAATCTAACAATAAGTCGTTAAAAGCTATTGAGAAATACTTTGCTCGATTAGGGTTTTCCTTAAATGCTTCTTTTAGAGAAAAGGAATTCATTTCTTTAAAATGAGAAGCTAATTTTTTCCAAGCTTTTGTTGTTGAAGGGTTTATATTATGTAGTGGCATTTTTATTATTTTATTATTTTGTGAATTCTATATTGTCTAACTTAGTCTTAAAAGGATCTATGAACTTTAAATAGATAGGTTTTAGATTCTTTTTTAAGGGTTTAGCAGATGGAAGTTTTTGCTTAAATGGATCTACTTGTCTTCCATTTTTCCAGAAACGATAGCAAACATGAGGACCACTAGTGTTCCCCGTCATTCCTACCCAACCAATCACGTCACCTTGTTTTACATATTGTCCTCGTTTAACTTTTCTTCTACTCATGTGAAGATATTGAGTGGAATAGGTATTGTTATGTCTAATTTTAACATAATTCCCATTGCCTCCTTTTCTTCTTGATTCAGTAACCTTTCCATTTGCAGTTGCCATAATTGGAGTTCCAACTTTTGCTGCAAAATCTGTTCCTTTGTGAGCCTTTACTCTCCCATAATACGCGATCTTTCTTCTTAAATTATATCTTGAGGAAACTCTATATTGAAATTTAATAGGAGATCTTAAAAACTGACTTCTCAATATATTTCCTTTATGATCATAGTATTCAGGAATTTTCTTAATGGAGTCAGGGACAAACCTGAAGGCATAGTAATCTTTATTATTATGATCGAAAAGCGCTGCTTTTACTTTTCCGTAACCAACAAATACACTATCATCTATAAATTTCTCCTCATAAATTAATTTAAATCGATCTCCTCTTTGAAGTTTTAAAAAATCTAAAGTCCAAGCATAAATATCTGCGACATCATAAGTTAAATTTGGATTTAAATGAAGACTATCCATGGCCTCAGATAATGTAGAATAAATTTTACCAGAAACTTCTTTTTCAATGATTTTTATGGGTTTTCTATAGGTGTAGGCAACAATGGTAGAGTCTTTAAAATCTACTATTGTGGCATTTGCTTTACTGTTTTTGTAGATAAAAACTTTTGCTTTCTCAAGTGAATCTTTACTAGCTAGAATCATATAAGGTATTCCAGCCCTAATTCTTCTAACATCAAAGGTATCTTTAATCTTTTTTGCAATGGCATTTATTTTGGGATAATAAACATGATGTCTGTCTAGAATAATTCCAAAACTCTCTCCTTTTTTAATGGTGTCTTTAATCACCTTAAAATCGTTTAATCTGTAGCCAAATTCGTGAATAATTTTAGGTGTAGAAATAGCAGTATCATTGGAGTTGACTTCAGTATCTTCCTGGTTATCTTTACCACAGGACAGAACAATTAATAAAACAAAAAGAAGAATACTTAATTTTTTCAATGTTGTTAGATTTTATTCTTGAACAAGAACTCGGTAAAAATACAACTTAATCGGTCATAATTTTAAAGGAATTTGCTAATCCTTTAAAAGCTTTTAATTCTGCTCTTAAAGATCCAACAGCAAGTGCTGCTTTTAATCTAACCGGGATTTTATTTTTATCATCTGTAACCCATATAGTTACACTTTCACTTTCTTTAAAAACTCTTCCAGATTGAACGATTGGACGTAATTTGATTGTTTTTATTTTTCCAAATTTAGTTTTTATATATTCTTTCCCTAAAAAGCGAAGTTTAAAAGCAAACGTTTTAGAGTCAAAAAACATATTTAAATCAATTTCATCGCCAGTTTTTATAGTATCAGTATTTATAGTTCTTAAATAGTAGAAGGCTGAAATCATATCTTGCACATCACCAAAAGAGACTTCTTTTGTGGTATTGTATTTATAATCTTCAACAGTGGCAATTTTTGTTTCTTGATTAAATCTAGTATCTCTTTTAATAATATAACCCCCTTCATTAACATCTCTCTTAAATAGATAGGGAGTTACTTTGTTATAATCAAAATAAGACTCGTAGGTATCTCTTACTTTAAAAAACCACCCAATAAAGTCACTAGTTTTACCAAAACCTTTTGCGTAAAAAACTTTTTTCCCATCTAAATCGGTTTCTTTTAATGTAAGCTCTGCAGTTCCTGCCTTAAAAAAACCACTGTAACTCATTTTATATTTTAACCATTCTCCGGCTTTAAAAGGTTCAGCTAATTCTTGGCCATTAATTAGGGTATTTGAAAAGAGTAAAAGGTAGACTAAAAATATTTTCTTCATACACCCCAAACATATAAAAATTGAATGAGAATCATCTAACTTAGAAAAACAAATACCCCCGAATTTAAGTATGGGAGCCTTTTTTTAACTTAAAATTATCATTTATTTAAAATGTCCCCCAGTTTTTTAATTCTTCTTTAGACCATAAATAGGGGTAGAAGATTCTTCGCTGGTATTTAGGATGTAAGTATTTCCTCCAACTACTTCCCCCAGTAGCTTCCAATTCTTTTTCTTTACCCCCTAAATATTTTCCCGCAGCATCATAATGTGCTAATACCCATTTCACATTAACAGTATAATCATAATGTCGCATTGCTTTTATTAATCTTGCATCTTTTTGAACTTCCGCAGGTAATTGTTTAAATTTCTTTGATAAATTACACTCATTATAATCCTCCATAAAATCTATAAAATCTCCCATATACTTTTTGTCGAATAATTTTATTAATACTGATTTTTCGCCAGTTGAATGATTTTTCCCAGCTGCTTGCCAGTACAAGTGGTCATAAGCGTTTTTAAATGGAGAATTTCGATCAATAGTATCTCTATGCCGTGCATCAATTAAATTAATGAGTTCTGTAGATGCAAATTCTATCTTGCGATATTGTGCACTTTGAAAACCACTTGCAGGAGTTAAGGTATTTCTAAATTTTAAATATTGCTCTCGCTCCATTCCGTCAGCCATTACAGTAAATGAATTGCTTAGCATATCAAAATACCTGCTAATTCTCATCAAATGCATAGAAAACTTATCTGCACTAATTTCATCAGTTTTTGCAACTTGATCAATTTCCCATAAAATCATTTTAAATAACAATTCATTAACCTGGTGATACATAATAAACACCATTTCGTCGGGTTGATCTGTTCTAGGGATCTGCAAACCTAATAGCGCATCAGTTTGAATATAATCCCAATAGGTAATAGGGGTGCTCCACAGTAACCCCTCTAGCATAGCGTCTAAAGGAACTCCTAGTTTCTTATACTTGTTTTCTATCGCTTTTAATAGTTTGTCCTTACTCATATATTCAAAGTTATCAATCCTTTTTACTTGGAAATTACAATGTTCCTCTTTTAGCCTGTTCTCTCTCTATGGACTCAAATAAAGCTTTGAAATTTCCTGCACCAAACCCTTTAGCTCCCATTCGTTGAATAATCTCAAAAAATAGGGTAGGTCTATCTTCGATGGGTTTTGTGAAGATTTGCAATAAATATCCCTCTTCATCTGCATCAATCATAATCCCTAATGCTTTTAATTTTTCAATATCCTCTCTTAATTCATGACTAAACTCCTCCAATCGATCTGGAACAGCTTTGTAATACTCCTCTGGTGGAGTTGACAAAAACTCAACCCCATTAGATTTTAATTGACTCACGGTTTTTAAAATATCATCAGTGGCTACAGCAATATGTTGTACTCCTGCCCCTTCGTAAAAATCAAGATATTCCTCTATTTGTGAACGTTTTTTCCCTTCTGCAGGTTCATTAATTGGAAACTTTATTCGCCCATTTCCGTTAGACATTACTTTACTCATTAGTGCAGAATATTCGGTATGAATCTGTTTGTCATCAAATGATAAGAAGTTTTCAAACCCCATCACTTCTTCATACCATTTTACCCAAACATCCATTTGATTCCATCCTACATTTCCAACCATATGATCTATATATTTTAACCCTGCAGTTGGAGGGTTGTAATCTGATTTCCATTCCTGAAAACCAGGCATAAATATCCCGTTATAGTTTTTACGTTCAATAAACATATGAACTGTTTCTCCATAGGTGTAAATTCCTGCTTTTACAACTTCTCCGTATTCGTCGGTTTCAACGGTAGGCTTTAAATAGGATTTTGCGCCTCTTGAGGTAGTTTCCTCATAGGCTTTTTTGGCGTCTTCAACCCAAAGGGCTATTACTTTAACCCCATCTCCATGCTTTACAATATGATCATTAATTATTGATTTACTATTCAAAGGCGTAGTTAATACCAGACGAATTTTATCTTGTTTTAATACATAGCTTACAGCATCTTTAGATCCAGTTTCCAACCCTTTATATGCATAAGACTGGAACCCGAAAGCTGTTTTATAAAAATGAGCAGCTTGTTTTGCATTTCCTACATAAAATTCTACATAATCAGTACCTAATAATGGAAGAAAGTCTTGCGCTCCTTTAAATATTTTTTCTAGACCGTAGTCTACAGATGTTATTTTTTTTGACATAATTTAGTATTAATTTGTGATTAAAATTTTTGCTAAACACTCAGCAAAAGATTACCACATGGCTCTTATTTGAGCCGTTATGTCTATTTTTTTTTCAAACATATTATTCTAACCAAGATTTATGATATTCTTCATCAGCAATTTCCATTGCCGCTTCAGTTACTTTCAAGGGTTTAAATGTATCCACCATAACAGCTAGCTCCTCTGTTTTTGTTTGACCTATGCTTCTTTCTGTAGCTCCTGGATGAGGCCCGTGAGGAATTCCAGCAGGATGTAATGAAATATGACCCGCCTCTATATTATTTCTACTCATAAAATCTCCATCTACGTAGTATATAACTTCATCAGAATCTATATTACTATGATTGTATGGAGCTGGAATTGATTCTGGATGATAATCGTATAATCTGGGCACGAAACTGCAAACCACAAAAGCATCGGTTTCAAATGTTTGATGTACTGGAGGAGGTTGATGAATTCTACCTGTAATGGGTTCAAAATCGTGAATAGAAAATGCATACGGATAATTGTATCCATCATACCCCACCACGTCAAAAGGGTGTGATGCATAAACCATTTCTATGATTTCATCTTGCTTTTTTACTTTGATAAGAAAATCTCCTTTTTCATGATGCGTTTCTAGTTCTTGGGGTCTACGAAGGTCTCGTTCACAATAGGGAGAATGCTCCAACAATTGGCCAAACCAATTTCGATATCGTTTGGGCGTATAAATAGGACGATAAGATTCTACAATGAACAACCTGTTGTCTTTGGTTTCAAAATCTATTTGATAAATAATTCCACGTGGAATTATGAGATAATCACCATATTTAAAGTCAAGATTTCCTAAATGAGTTCTTAATTTCCCTGAACCTCGGTGTATAAAAATTAATTCATCAGCATCGGTATTCTTATAAAAATAATCTCTAAGAGAGTTTTTTGGAGATGCTAAAATGATATTACAATCTGAATTCGTTAAGACCGTTTTTCTACTTTTTAAAAAATCATTTTCTTGAGGTACTTGAAAACCTTTGAAACGATACGATTTTATGTTATTTTCTTTAGCAATTTTAGGAGCTACAGAATATTGATTTCTAATCTCTTTCACCATGGTGGGTCTGAACTCATGATATGAGTTGGTAGACATTCCGTCAAAACCGATGGTTCCAAAAAGTTGTTCGTAGTAAAGATTTCCGTCTTCTTTTCTAAATTGAGTGTGTCTTTTGGGTGGAATTTTTCCGAGTTTATGATAAAAAGGCATATTTATTTGATTTGATAATTAAACAAAATTTGAATTGACCAATATCAATCAGTTTACTCTGGATTTCTTTTGATGAGGTTTTTTAGTAAAATTAGTAACTCTAACCAATACATATTCAGGCATTTTAAAAATGACGCATTACAAATATAATTAAAAGTATGGATGAAGCTTAACTCTCAGGAGCTAATTCTATTTCTAATCCATCTAATTTAATGGTAATAGGTATTTGACAACTTAGCCTACTGTTATCCTCTACATAAAAAGCCTCGGCTAGCATTAAATCTTCATCTGAGCTCATTTCAGGTAATTCATGATCAGATTTTATATAGCATTGACAGGAAGCGCACATTGCCATACCGCCACAAACTCCAATAGTTCCCTCGGGAGCTAGTTCATGAGAGCGAACAAGTTCCATGATGTTCATAGCCATATCTGTAGGTGCTAAAACTTCATGAAGCGTTCCGTTTCTGTCTGTGATTTTAATAGTAATATCTGTCACTACTCAATTTTTTTTACAACTGCTTTTGGAGCTTCTTTTTTTGTTCCATCAAAACCTTCAACACCTCCAACAGTAGTATACTTCATTACATATTTTTTGTTGGGATGAATTCTTTTGTAAGCACTCTGACACATTAAGGTAGCTTCATGAAAGCCACATAAAATCAATTTTAATTTTCCAGGGTAGGTATTTACATCACCAATGGCATAAATACCGGGAATATTAGTTTGATAATCTAAAGCATTGTTTACTTTGATGGCATTTTTTTCTATGTCTAATCCCCAGTTTGCGATAGGGCCAAGCTTGGGAGACAACCCAAACAAAGGAATAAAGTGGTCAACATCTAAAATAATTTCTTCTTCACCATTTTTTGTGATAGAGACCCCTGTTACTTTTTTATCGCCTAAAACCTCTGTAACTTCAGCAGGAGTAATCATATTAATTTTTCCTGCATTTTTCAATTCTTGAACTTTATCAACAGAATCTAAGGCTCCTCTAAATTCATTTCTTCTATGAACTAAAGTTACTTCAGCAGCAACATCGGTTAAAAAAATAGCCCAATCTAAAGCAGAATCTCCACCACCGGCGATAACAACTTTTTTATTTCTATACATTTCTGGATCACGAATGATGTATTCAACACCACTGTCTTCAAAATTAGCAATGTTTGGGATGGGAGGTTTTCTAGGCTCAAAGCTCCCTAGTCCGCCAGCTATTGCTATAATTGGAGCATGATGTTTTGTTCCTTTATTTGTAGTAACAATAAAAGTATCATCCTCTAGTTTTTCTATGGTTTCTGCACGTTCGCCTAGTGTAAAACCTGGCTGAAATGAAGCTATTTGTTCTAATAATTTAGTGGTTAAATCTCCTGCTAAAATTTCAGGATATGCCGGTATATCATAAATTGGTTTTTTAGGATATATTTCTGAACATTGTCCTCCGGGTTGAGGTAATGCATCTATTAAGTGGCATTTTAATTTTAGTAACCCAGCTTCAAATACTGCAAAAAGTCCAGTAGGCCCTGCACCAATTATTAAGATATCTGTTTTGATCATTTTTAAGTAAAAATCAAGTAAAAGATTTTAAACACTATTACTTTATGAAAGTTAATCAATATTAATAACTTGCTGAATGTGAGGCGCATACTTCTTAATAGTAGCTTCAACACCATTTTTAAGTGTCATTTGATTTACGGAGCAACCAATACAAGCTCCCTCTAATTGTACCTTTACAACTTCATTTTCTACAGATAGGAGTTTTATGTTTCCACCATCACTTTCTAAGAAAGGGCGAATTTCACTTAGTGCTTTTTCAACGTTTTCTAATGTTTCTTGTGTTGTCATAAACTTACTTTTTTACAGCGCTACACCCACTCATTGTTGTAATTCTTACAACTTCAGTTGGTGGTAAATTAGCATTTCTATTTAATAATTCTGAAACCATTGCTTTGGTGATCTCAGTAAATGCCTTTTCTAATGATGTGTTTTCTTGTAATGCCACCGGATGGCCAACATCTCCAGACTCACGGATACTCTGTACCAATGGAACTTCTCCCAAAAACTTGGTGGTAATATCCTCTGCTAAATGTTTCGCACCATCTTTTCCAAAGATATAATATTTATTGTCAGGGAGTTCTTCAGGAGTAAAATAAGCCATATTTTCAACGATTCCCAAAACAGGAACCTGAATGCTTTCTTGCTGAAACATAGCTACACCTTTTTTTGCATCAGCTAAAGCAATATTCTGAGGAGTACTTACAATTACAGCACCATTTATGGGCAATGCTTGAACTATAGATAAATGAACATCTCCTGTTCCTGGAGGCAAATCAATCATTAAGAAATCTAATTCTCCCCAGTCTGCATCAAAAATTAATTGATTTAATGCTTTTGAAGCCATAGGGCCACGCCATATAACAGCTTGGTTAGGATTAGTGAAAAACCCTAATGACAATAACTTTACACCGTAATTTTCTATAGGTTTCATTTTAGAACGACCATCAATATTTACCGAGATTGGTCTTTCTTTTTCTACATCAAACATTAAATGCATTGATGGACCGTAGATATCTGCATCTAAAACACCAACTTTAAACCCCATTTTGGCTAAACTAACAGCTGTGTTTGCTGTAATTGTAGATTTTCCCACTCCGCCTTTGCCCGAGGCAACAGCAATAATATTTTGAATATTTGGAATTTTCTTTCCCTTTATAAGGTTTGAATCTTCTTCTTTTTTTTGAGCTGTAATAGTTTTAACATTTACTTTAACATCAATCTTTTCATCAACATGGGTATGGATTGCTTTTTTTATCTCTAGTTCAATTTTCTTTTTGGCTTGTAGCGCTGGATTGCTAATTGATACATCAACAATCACTTCATCTCCAAACACAACCAAGTTTGAAATATTTTTATTTTCAATAAGACTTTTCCCTTCACCAGGTTCAGTGATAGTTTCAAGTGCTTTGTAAATATCTTGCTTAGTAAAAGACATACTTTTTTTGTTGATTTTTCTAAAATGCAAAGATAGCGCTAAAGCTTTAGATAGAAAAGCATGAAAATTTCAAATATCTATTTAAAAATAATTGATATTTATGAGAGTTCTTTAATTGGATCCCAAAAGACTTTTTCTAATTCTTGAATTTGATTCTCTATCACAATTATTCCTTCATTTTCTAGTAATTGCTGCATGAGATTAGTGCCGCCAAAATGATGTTTTCCTGTAAGCATGCCTTTTCTGTTAACCACTCTGTGAGCAGGGACTTCTTTTAATAGGTTGTGTGAATTATTCATTGCCCATCCTACCATTCTTGCAGATTTGGCAGCCCCTAAATACTTAGCAATACATCCATAAGTGGTAACTTTACCATAAGGGATTAAACGAACAACTTCATAAACTTTTTCGAAAAAGTTTTCAGATTCTTTCATAGATGAAAGATAGTAAAAATGATTATTTTTCTTGGAATATTGTAAGTAGAAAAAATGGGAATTAGAAATTCAATCTAAACTTAATGTAGGTTATTGCTTTTCCTTTTTCTAAGTATTTTTTTTCGTAGAAAGTTTGTGTTCCTGTTACTTCCTCAGGCGAATAGTAGTCTTTGTAAACATCGTGATTAGCGTGCAAAATTTCATGACCTTCTCCATGAAGTAACCCCAAAGTATAGCCGTGCATAAATTCACTATCTGTTTTTAGGTTTATCTCTCCGTTTTCTTTTAAAATATCGTTGTATTTTAAAAGAAAATCATGATTTGTCATCCTATGCTTGGTTCGCTTGTATTTTATTTGAGGATCTGGAAATGTAATCCATATTTCATCCACTTCACCCTTATCAAAAATATAATCTATCAATTCTATTTGTGTTCTAACAAAAGCAACATTAGTTAGCTTATTTTCCAAAGCAGTTTTAGCACCTCTCCAGAAACGAGCCCCTTTTATATCAATGCCAATAAAGTTTTTATCTGGATTTTTTTCTGCTAATGCAATAGTGTATTCACCTTTGCCACAACCTAATTCAATACTGATGGGATTATTATTATTAAAAAAAGAATGCCATTTTCCTTGATAAGTAAAGTTATTAAGAACTTCATCTCTCATTGGCTGAATGACATTAGGAAACGTTTCGTTTTCATGAAAACGTTTCAATTTATTTTTACTTCCCAAAATAGTTTTTAATTAAGCACGATCTTCAGTCCCTTCTTTGATGAATCTTCTAGATTCTTTCATCCAGTATGCCAAAAGAACTAATAAAACACCTAAGAAAAACCAATTCACAGCATTTGCTATCCACCAACCAAAATCTTCTTGTGCAAGGGAACGAATACTATTAAAGGGTAAGAACAACACATCTGTGAATAATTCTCCAATCCATTTGAAAATATTGAATGCTATCATAACTTAAAGTATATTTACGGTGCAAAAATATAAAAACTAAGTATGTTAGCCAATTTTTTTGGGAAATCAAATCCAGTAAATTTTATTGTGATTTTTTCTATTTTTTTAGCATTTTTTTTTACACATAGCATTTCCTCAAATGACTTAACCACCTTAAATCTTAGTTTTGTTTTGGAACACATCTTAATGCTAATATTTTTTTTAGTGCTTTTCTTTTTTTATAATTTCATCTTATCAAAAAATAAGTTAACCTTATACAATTCTTATGGATTTTTAATTTTTGTGCTACTATTTGGGTTTTTCCCAGCTGCAATGTCTAGTTGGGATGAATTATTTTTAAATATTTTAGTTTTAGTATATTTAAGAAGAGTGTATAGTTTAAGAAGTAGCAAAGACTTTTACAAGAAAACATTTGATAGCGGATTTTGGCTAGGAATCCTTTTTCTATTAGCTCCAAAAACTATTCTTTTTGGAATATTATTATTCTTATCGATATGGTTATTTCAAAAAATAAATTTTAGAACACTTTTAATTCCATGTCTAGGATTTTTATCCCCAGTAATATGTTATGCTACCTATTGTTTTTGGTATAATCAGATGGAAGAATTTATGGCATCATTTTTTTGGTATGCTAATTACAATTTTGAACTATTTACAGATAGATCCATTTTAATATCATTAATATTAATGGGGGTATTATTAATGATTTCAATACTAGTTAAAACTCCAAAAGTTATTTCAATTAGTGGTAATTATAGAAAATATTGGATTCTAATTATTTTTAATCTTTTTTTAGCGATTACTGTTCTTGTGATTCAAAACACACTTAATGAATCTCAATTACTGTTACTTTTTTTTCCAATTTCTATAATTTTAACGAATTGGTTGGAAAGTATACAAAAACCTTTTATTAAGAATATTATTATAGTATTATTATTAGTTGCCCCAATTATTCTTTTCATAATTTAGACCCATAAGAAAGATCTCCAGCATCACCCAACCCCGGAACAATATATCCTTTTTCATTTAGCGTTGAATCAATATCAGCGATCCACAACTCTGTATTTTTCGGAAAATATTTTCTAATATGTTTCACCCCAAATTCAGACCCAATAACAGAAACAATATGAATTTTTTTTGGGACCCCATACTTTTTAATTGCCTCATATACAGTGACCATTGATTTCCCAGTTGCCAGCATAGGATCTGCAATAATTAAAGTTTTTTCTTCTAAAGCAGGAGTTGCAAAATACTCGATCTTAACATCAAAATTAGTCTCATTTATCGTGTGGTTTCTATATGCTGAGATAAATGCATTTTCAGCAGTGTCAAAATAATTTAAAATTCCTTGGTGAAGGGGGAGCCCAGCTCTTAGAATAGAACAAATCACCAAATCATTGTGAATTACGTTTAAGTTTTTCTCTCCTAATACAGTAAATATTTTTTCTTCAGAATAGCTAAGTTCCTTACTTAATTCATAAGATAAAATTTCTCCAATACGTTCTATATTCCTTCTAAAACGCATACTATCTTTTTGAATTTTTTTGTCTCTTATTTCTTTTATGAAAGTATTTAAAACTGAATTTACTTTTGATAAATGATGTACAACCATATTTGATATTTTAGTTTTAAAAAAAAAGTATTTTATTTAAATTTTTGTATATTTAATTTTATTAGCCAATTCATAAATTAAAAAATTATGATAACCCGCTAAGAATTTAACAACCAAACACCAATAAAAGAGTCTTTAAGGGCTCTTTTTTTATTTGCTTAAAATACTCATAATTTTTTCTATTACTCTGTTTGGAGATATACTATCCATTGCATTTTCATATCCATTAATCACGTTATTTCCATAAATTGAGCAGGGTATTTTAGGAAATTTTTTAAGATCTGAAACGATACAATAATCGTAGGGTTGCTGAAATGGCACAAAACCAGCATAAGGATGTGTAACACCCCATAATGTGATTGTTTTTGTTTGTTGCATGGCTGCTAAATGTGCGTTTCCAGAATCCATAGCAACCATTAAATCTAATACACTTATAACTTCTAATTCTTCTTTAAAGGAAAGTTTTCCAGCGAGACTAGTAACATTTTCATAAGAGTTTTCTATGGTATTTAAAATCTCTACTTCACGTTTCCCTCCACCAAAAAGAAATATTTTAAATCCTTTTGAATTTATTTCTTTAATAACTTTTTCCATTAAGTGAAGTGGGTACACCTTCGATTTATAGGCTGCAAAAGGAGCAATACCAATCCAAATACTCTCTTTTAATTTTGTATGTAAAGTGATTTTTTCAGACAACAATTTAGGCTTCAATGGTATTGGATTTGATAAATTTACTGGAAATCCTAACTTTCCTAAAACATCTGCATATCGCTGATGCGAAGTTTTTAATTGTTTAAAAATCTTATTTTTTGTTCTGGTTAGTGCTTTTTTTTCTGCTCTTCCTTTGTCAATAGATGCACAAGGTTTTCCCTTAAAAATAAACAGAGTTTTTATTATTTTTGATCGTAACACATTGTGAAAATCAGCCACATGTGTGATTTTTTCTTTTTTGAGTTCACGATAAAGTTTGTAGAGGCCTAATATCCCTTTATGTTTTGTGTCTACTTGTGCAGCAAAAAAAGAAACTTGAGGGATTTCATCAAAAAGAGGTTTAAAAAATGGCTTAGACACTACAGTTACTTTAAAATGAGGATATTGTTGGGTTAGTGCTCTAATTACTGGAACCGTCATGGCAACATCTCCCATTGCTGAAAGTCTAATGATTAAAATATGTTTATGGCTAGACACTAATATCTTTTAAATGTAAATGTAATCTTTTCGTCAGAATTATTTTTCACAGTAAAAAGTATTATGGAATTATTTATATTTTAATTTCCAATCATTAAAGCAAGACATCTAAATAACAACAGGAAATTAAAAATGTATCTTTGTAATCTATAAAAAAGATAATAAATGATTCAATCAATGACGGGTTACGGTAAATCCGTATTACACTTATCAGATAAAAAAGTAACTATAGAGATAAAGTCTTTAAATAGTAAGAATTTAGATTTAAATGTTCGTATTCCTTCGTATTATAGGATAAAAGAACTTGCTGTAAGAAAGGAATTGGCTTCTTCATTGGTAAGAGGGAAGGTAGATTTTTCTATTTATATTGAAATGACAGCAGACGAAACCTCTACCAAAGTAAATAAAGGTGTTGTTTCAGACTACATGCAGCAACTTAGAAATGTAGTTCAAACAGGTTCTTCTAATGATGTAGAATTATTAAAAATGGCAGTTAAAATGCCAGATGCATTAAAAACAGAACGTGAGGAATTAAATGAAGATGAATGGGAAGAAATCTACGTAAACATAAAAGAAGCTATCAAAGATCTTATTCAATATAGGATAGATGAAGCGGCATCTTTAGAGGATGATTTTAAACTGAGGATTAAAAATATTCAAAGCTTTCTGACGGAAGTAAATTCATTTGATGAGGCAAGAATAGAATTTGTAAAAGAGCGTTTAAGAAAAGCAATAGATGAGTTAAAAGTAAGTACTGATGAAAATCGTTTTGAACAAGAATTAATATACTATTTAGAAAAACTCGACATCAACGAAGAAAAGGTAAGGTTAGGAAATCATTTAAGCTATTTTTTACAAGAATTGGCTTCGCCAGATTCTAATGGGAAAAAATTAGGATTCATTGTACAAGAGATAGGTAGAGAGATAAATACTATAGGTTCTAAAGCTAACTTTGCTCCAATGCAAAAAGCTGTTATTCAAATGAAGAATGAGCTAGAAAAAATTAAAGAACAGATTTTAAACGTATTATAATTAAGATTATTAAAAATCTCTGTAAAAGAAGATATAACTTAAAATATGAATGAATTTAAAGGAAAATTAATTGTTTTTTCAGCACCCTCCGGATCAGGGAAGACCACTATTGTCCGTCACTTATTACATCAAGAAAAATTTGGGCTTGAGTTCTCAATATCTGCAACCTCCAGGAAGGCTAGAGGTAAAGAAATAGATGGGAAAGATTATTATTTTATTTCTGCTAAAGAGTTTAAAAATAAAATTAAGCTCGATGAATTTTTGGAGTGGGAAGAAGTTTATATTGATAATTTTTATGGAACATTAAAAACTGAAGTAGAAAGAATTTGGTCTAAAGGAAAACATGTAATCTTTGATATTGATGTGGCTGGAGGATTAAGAATTAAGAAAAAATTCCCAGAGCAAACATTGGCCGTTTTTGTTAAGCCACCAGACATTAATGAATTGATAATTAGATTAAAGCAAAGAGGTGAAGAATCTCCAGAAAAAATAGCGATGCGCGTTGCAAAAGCTCCAACAGAAATGGCAACAGCACCTCAGTTTGATACCATAATCTTAAATGATGATTTACCAACAGCATTACAAGATGCTGAAAATTTAGTTAATGATTTTTTAAATAAGTAATCATGAAGATTGGGTTGTATTTTGGAACTTTTAATCCAATTCATGTGGGTCATGTGATTATTGCTAATCATTTGGTAGAGTATTCAGATTTAGATGAAATATGGATGGTGGTAACCCCACATAATCCACATAAAAATAAAAGTTCTCTTTTGGCAAATCACCATAGATTTGAACTCGTGTATTTAGCAGTTCAAAAATATGATAAAATTAAACCATCAGACATTGAGTTTAAATTGCCTCAACCTAATTATACAATTAACACGTTGGCCCATATAAATGAAAAATACCCTCAACATGAGTTTAGTTTAATTATGGGAGAAGACAATTTAAAAAGTTTTCATAAATGGAAAAATTATGAAACTATTTTAGATAATCATGAGATCTATTGCTATCCTAGAATTTCTCAGGGAGAAATTAAAAGTAATTTCAACAATCACCCTAAAATCCATAAAATACAGGCCCCAGTTATTCAACTTTCAGCATCATTAATCCGTGAAGGAATAAAGAATAAAAAAAATGTAGCACCAATGCTTCCTATTGAAGCGTGGAAATATATTGATGAGATGAACTTCTACAGGAAATAAATAATGACAACCAATCTATTTTATTCATTTTAATATAAAATACTCAAAACAAGGTTTCGTTGTATATTTGTGTTATCACATATTTTTAAATGGCAAAAAACAATAAAAATAAAGGGAAGTTAAAACAAAAACTTACAAATAAGTATCGTTTAGTTGTTTTAAATGAGAATACTTTTGAGGAAAGGTTTTCTTTGAAATTATCACGCTTAAATATTTATATTTTGGGGGGGTTATTTTCAGTTACTTTGATTTTAGCCACAATTATATTAATTGCTTTTACTCCATTAAAAGAATATATCCCCGGATACTCTTCAACACAATTACAAAAAGATGCAACGAAACTTACCATAGATTCAGATTCTCTAAAAAATAGACTCTATATATTAGAGAAGTATACAAATTCCATCAAATCCGTATTAACAGGAGAGTTAACTTCAGATGACAAAATAGACTCTATTCAAGATTCAGCAAAAAGAATTCAAATAGATGAAAGTACCTTAGACGCATCAAAACAAGATTCAATTTTTAGAGAAAAGATTGAAAGCCGAGATCGATTTCCTTTATCAGATGATTCGCAGAATAAACTAAAAATTGTATTTTTTGCACCTATAAGTGGTAATGTCTCCCAATCATTTAATTCTGAAAATAAACATTTTGCAATTGATGTGGTTGCTAAAGTTGGAACACCAGTAAAAGCAGCAGCAGATGGTACTGTAATTTTTTCTGAATGGACTACTGAAACAGGTTATGTAATTATTTTAAAACATGCCAATAATTTTATTTCTGTTTACAAACACAATGGAACTTTATTGAAACAACAGGGTGATTTAGTACAATCTGGAGAAGCAATTGCAAGTATTGGTTCTTCGGGAGAATTAACAACTGGTCCTCATTTACATTTTGAGCTTTGGAGTGACGGTTATGCTGTAAACCCTGCCAACTACATAGATTTTAAATAAATGAGTATTAAATCCATTTTAGCTATTCCATTTGCAAAAAAAACTCAAAGAAAAGTCTATAAATGGGCTTTTGAGCCTCATAAAACTCAACAAAAGGTTTTTAAAGAACTTATAAAAAAAGGAAAGAATACAGCTTTTGGTAAAGATCACAATTTTCATAAAATCACTTCGTACTCAGAGTTTAAACAACAAGTAAAAATATCAGATTATGAGGGCTTAAGGGCTTATATAGATAGGGTTGTTTCTGGAGAAAAAAATGTGTTATGGAAAGGGAAACCAATCTATTTTGCAAAAACATCAGGTACTACTTCAGGCGCTAAGTATATTCCGATAACCAAAGAGTCGATGCCTACTCACATTAAAGCAGCAAAAGAAGCCTTACTATGTTATATCGCAGAAAAAAATGATGCTAGTTTTGTAAATGGTAAAATGATTTTTTTACAAGGAAGTCCTGTTTTAGAAATGTTAAATGGAATTAAATTAGGCAGATTGAGTGGAATTGTGGCCCATTATGTACCTAAATATTTATTAAAAAATAGATTGCCAAGTTGGGAAACCAATTGTATAGAAGATTGGGATACCAAAGTAAATGCAATTGTAAATGAAACTATTGATGAAGATATGTCAGTGATTAGTGGAATTCCTTCTTGGGTTCAGATGTATTTTGAAAAGCTGATTAAAAAAACTGGAAAAACCATTTCTGAAATTTTTCCAAATTTTAATTTTTTTATTTATGGTGGTGTAAATTTTGAACCTTATAAAAATAAGTTTGAGACTTTAATAGGAAAAAAAATAGATTACATTGAGTTATATCCAGCATCTGAGGGGTTTATTGCTTACCAAGATTCTCAAACAGAACTTGGGATGTTATTGCAGTTAAACAGCGGGATTTTTTATGAATTTATCCCATCGGATCAATTTTTTGATGATAATCCTTCAAGAATATCTATAGAAGAGGTTCAGTTAGGAGTTAATTATGTGATTATTCTTAATACCACTGCAGGGTTATGGGGGTATAATATTGGTGATACTGTAGAGTTTACCTCATTAATGCCCTATAGAATTAAAGTAACAGGTAGAATTAAACATTTTATCTCTGCTTTTGGAGAACATGTGATAGGAAAAGAAGTTGAAAAAGCATTAAATGATGCCATCAAAGGAACGGATATTAATGTTAGCGAATTTACAGTAGCTCCTCAAGTAAATCCAGAAATTGGACTGCCTTATCATGAATGGTTTATCGAATTTGAAAATGAACCTGAAGACATCGATGCTTTTGCCTTAAAAATTGATGCAGCTATGCAAGTCCAAAATGTATATTATTTTGACTTAATAGAAGGAAAAATACTCCAGCCATTGATAGTACGAAAAGTAAAAAAAGGAGGCTTTCATGAATACATGAAATCTATAGGTAAGTTTGGTGGACAAAATAAAATTCCACAATTGTCAGACAATAGAAAGATAGCAGAGGTATTACAAGATTTTTTGAAAGGTTAGTATACTCGGCGTTAATATATCTATAAAATAAAATAATATGAAAATTATTGCAACCAACATTGGAGATCGAAAAGACATCAATTGGAAAGGAAAAATAATCACAACAGGAATTTTTAAATTTCCAGTTGACATTCCTATTTTTCTTGACAAAGAAGATGTAAAAGGAGATGTAATTTGCAATAGAGAACATCATGGTGGTGTTGAGCAGGCAGTTTATGGATATTCAGAAGCACATTATGCTTATTGGAAGCATCGGTATACCTCATTAGATTGGCAATATGGTATGTTTGGAGAAAACTTAACTATAGATCATTTAGAAGAAACAAAAATTCATGTTGGCGATACGTTTAGGGTCGGAGAATGTATTTTAGAAGCCACTAAACAGAGAAATCCTTGTGTAAAATTAGGAGTTCGTTTTAACGACATGAATATTGTGAAGCAATTCTGGAACACCACAATGTGTGGAGTATATTTTAAAGTTATACAAACTGGAAATGTAAAAGTTGGAGATGCTTTTGAGCTTATAAAAAAATGCCCAGAAAATCCAACAATATCAGATTTATATATCGCAAAAAGGATACGTAAGGGAATATAGATAATTAAATTGTTTTCTCTTTTTTATGAAGGAAGCGTGTTAATTTCATAGAAAGATCTAACAAAATAATCTTAGCATTTCCATTTCTTTCAATATGGTACAATGCATCATTTAATTCTTTTTCTATTAATAATATATTTTCACTGTGAACAAAAGGAGCAAAATTTTGTAAATTAAATTCGGATGTTTTTATTTCTAAGAAAACTAACTCTGGAGATTTATAATTAAGTAATAAGGCCTGTCTAAAAAACTGCATACAATAGGCTAAAAATTGTTTTTGAGTTTCTCTACCAGATTTTGCAATAGTCTCAGACCAAACCACTAATTCTTGAATAACAGCAGCATTTCCTTTAGCTTTAAAAGCAGTACGAATCCAGGTAATAAACCACTCCTCAAAAATAAGATCATTAGAATCTTGATGAAGTAGTTGAACTGCCTTATTGTAATTCCCTTCAGCTTGAGTTGCTATTTTTAAGGCTTCACTTTCTGATGAATTTTCTCTTGCTACCAAGCTCATGGCAATATCTTTTTCACTTAAGACTGGAAAGTGCAATGCTTGGCAACGTGATTTTATGGTATTAATTATTTGATCTTCATTTTCAGTAATTAATAAGAAAATTGTTTTTGCAGGAGGTTCTTCAATCAACTTTAATAATTTATTCGCAGCTGCAGTATTCATTTTTTCTGCCATCCAAATAATCATCACTTTAAAACCGCCCTCATAAGATTTAAGTTGTAATTTTTTTACAACTTCTAGAGCTTCATCAACCCCAATCATTCCTTGCTTATTTTCTACACCAATAGACTGCAGCCAATTAAAAAGGCTCCCATAAGGTTGATTTTTTACAAAATCTCTCCATTCAGTTAAAAATAAATTACTAACGGGATGTTTTTTAACAGAATCATTGGTGGTTACCGGAAAGGCAAAGTGTAAATCTGGATGTTGTAGTTTGTCTACTTTTAATTCACTTGCATTAGGGTTGTCAGAAAAATGACTTAATAAAAATTGTGCGTAAGCAATAGCAACGGGTAAAGTTCCAGAACCTTCTTTTCCAATAAATAATTGTGCATGAGGAATTCTTCCATTTTTAGCAGAAGCCAATAAATGGTTTTTTATATGTTCCTGACCAATAATTTGATTAAAAAGCATATCACAAATATAAGCGATAATTTTACGCAAACGTTATATTAACTTTTCAGTTTTCAATTTCTGTGAACCCCTTTTATTAGCTATTTTTGTGTAAAATATTTAACAATGAAAACCATACAAGACTTCAACTTTAAAAATAAAAAAGCATTAATACGTGTAGATTTTAATGTTCCTCTAAATAACAACTTTGAAGTAACAGATGCTACAAGAATAGAAGCAGCAAAACCTACAATAAAAAAGATTTTAGAAGATGGTGGTTCTGTTGTTTTGATGTCTCATTTAGGAAGACCTAAAGGAGTAGAGGCCGCCTATTCATTGAAGCATATTGTAGATAAAGTAACCGAAGTTATAGGAGTTCAAGTTAAATTTGTAGCTGATTGTATTGGAGAAAAAGTAACCGAAGCTGTAAATAGCTTACAAAATGGCGAAATTTTATTGTTAGAAAATCTTCGCTTTTATCCAGAGGAAACTGCAGGGGACGAAAATTTCTCAGAACAACTGTCAAAAAATGGAGACATCTATGTTAATGATGCTTTTGGGACTGCTCATAGAGCCCATGCCTCTACTACAATTGTAGCAAAATATTTTTCAGAATACAAATGTTTTGGAAATTTACTAGCCAAAGAAATAGAAAGTATAGATAAAGTATTAAATACTAGTGAGAAGCCTGTTTTAGCTATTTTAGGAGGAGCGAAAGTATCTTCAAAAATTACTGTGATAGAAAATATTTTAGATAAAGTAGATCATCTAATTATTGGAGGTGGGATGACCTTTACATTTATAAAAGCACAAGGAGGCAGTGTTGGAGATTCTATTTGTGAAGATGATAAAATGAAATTGGCTTTAGAAATTCTAGAAAAAGCAGCCGCTAAAAATGTTAAAATTCACCTTCCTGTAGATGTGTTAGCAGCAGATGATTTTTCTAATGATGCCAATACTCAGATATTAGATGTTACTCAAATACCAGTTGGCTGGCAAGGTTTAGACGCTGGTCCAAAATCTCAGGTAATTTTTGATAAAGTTGTTAATTCATCTAAAACCATTTTATGGAACGGCCCTTTAGGAGTTTTTGAATTAGAAACTTTTTCTAAAGGAACCATTGCACTTGGGAATTCTATTGATAACGCAACTCAAAATGGTGCTTTTTCTTTAGTTGGAGGAGGAGATTCTGTAGCAGCAGTAAAACAATTTGGTTTTGCAGACAAAGTAAGTTACGTATCTACTGGTGGAGGTGCCATGTTAGAAACATTAGAAGGTAAAAATTTACCTGGAATTAGCGCCATACTTTCTTAGAGAATATTCTTATATTTAGACTTTATAAAAGAATATATTACAAGATGATTCGCTAGTCAGCGAATCATCTTGCTTTCAAAAAAAATATGAAATACACTACACTACCTAAAACTAGTATTAAAGTTTCAAAAATTTGTTTAGGGACGATGACTTGGGGGAACCAAAATACCCAAGAAGAAGCATTTGAACAAATGGATTATGCTCTTGAACAAGGAGTAAATTTCTTTGACACAGCAGAATTATATCCTGTCCCCGCAACCCCAGCAACCTACGCAGATACAGAACGGATTATTGGGAATTGGTTTCAAAAAACAGGGAATAGAGATAAGATTGTTTTAGCGAGTAAAATAGCAGGTGGAGGAGACTATACAAAGCATATTAGAACAGGAGGGTTTACCAAACAAAATATTACGGAAGCCATAGAAGGGAGTTTACAGCGATTGCAAACAGACTATCTAGATTTATACCAATTGCATTGGCCTTCTAGAGGCGTAAATTGTTTTGGTGTTAGAGATTACCCCTATGAAATAGCTACAAAAGAAGCAGAAAACCACCTAGAAATTTTAGAGACCTTACATACTTTTGTAAAAGCAGGAACTATAAGAGCAATAGGTCTTTCTAACGAAACACCCTGGGGTACTATGAAATACCTCCAAACAGCTCATGATCACAACTTGCCAAGACCAGTTACCCTTCAAAATTCGTATTCGTTAATTCATAGAGGTTATGAAGTTGGACTGTCTGAAGTATCCATGAGAGAAGACATAGGTTTATTGGCCTATTCACCCTTGGCTCAAGGGGTATTGTCTGGAAAATATTTAGATGGGAAAAGCCCAGAAGGATCTCGAGGGAATTTATTTCCAAGATTTATTGCACGTTATATGGGTGATGGTTCCAGTGAAGCCGTAAAAAGATACCAAGCAATTGCTAAAAATAATGGAATTACTCTATCAGAATTATCATTGGCTTTTGTAAATCAATTGCCATTTGTAACCAGTAATATCATTGGAGCTACCAAGATGAGTCAGCTTAAAGAAAATATTGGGAGTATTCACATAGAATTATCGAAGCAAACCTTGCAAGACATTCAAGAAGTACATGCGATGATCCCTAACCCTGCTCCTTAATATATTTCTTATTTGTTTTGTTTAGAAGCCCAATTATCTCTTAGTCCAACAGTTTTATTGAAAACTAAAGTACTTGATGTTGTATCATCATCAACATTAAAATATCCTAAGCGTTGAAATTGAAATCGTTCTCCTATACTAGCAGACTGTAAACTAGGTTCTACGAAAGCATTGATAACCTCTAAAGAGTTAGGATTTAAGAACTCCATAAAGTCTTTTTCTTTATGACTATCAGGAGCTTCGTCTGAAAATAATCGATCGTAAGATCTCACCTCAGCGTTAATGGCGTGTTTTATAGACACCCAATGTAAAGTTCCTTTTACTTTACGTGTACTTTCTTCAGTTCCGCTTCCAGATTTACTCAAAGGATCATAAGTACATTGAATCTCTATGATATTACCGCTAGTGTCTTTGGTACAACTTTCTGCTTTAATGATGTATGCATTTTTTAATCGAACTTCTTTACCTAATTTTAATCGAAAGAATTTTTTATTTGCCTCTTCTCTAAAGTCTTCTTTTTCTATGTAGATTTCTCTTGAAAAAGGAACTTCTCTAGATCCAAAACCTTCTTCATAATCATTATAATTTGCGTCTAAAATTTCTTCTTGACCTTCAGGATAATTAGTAATGACCACTTTTACAGGATCTAAAACCCCCATTACTCTTTTGGCTGTTTTATTTAAGTCTTCACGAATTTTAAATTCTAATAAAGCCACATCAATAATATTTTCACGTTTAGAAACCCCTACTGTTTCAATAAAACTTTTAATTGATGCAGGGGTATATCCACGCCTTCTTAATCCGGAAATAGTTGGCATTCTTGGGTCATCCCATCCTGAAACTATTCCTTCTTCAACTAAACGCATTAATTTACGCTTACTCATAATGGTATAGCTTAAGTTTAAACGAGAAAATTCTCTTTGTTTTGGTGGGTTAGGAAATGTTGCTTTCCCATATTCATATACATGATCTCGAAACCAGTTATACAAATCTCTGTGGGGTTTAAATTCTAATGAACATAAAGAATGTGAAATCTGCTCTATATAATCACTTTCTCCGTGGGTCCAATCATACATTGGATAAATATTCCAATCGTTTCCTGTTCTATGGTGTTCTTTATATAAAACACGATACATGATAGGATCTCTAAGCAACATATTAGGGCTGGTCATATCTATTTTAGCACGTAAGATATGTTCCCCTTCTTTAAACTCACCATTTTTCATTTTTTGGAATAATTCCAAATTTTCAGCTACAGAACGAGTTCTGAAAGGACTGTTAGTTCCCGGTTCAGTTGGTGTTCCTTTCTGTTCTCTCATCTGTTCTGATGATTGACTATCTACATAGGCATTCCCATCTTTTATCATTAAAATTGCCCAGTCGTACAATTGCTGAAAATAATCTGAAGAATACAATTCATTGGCCCATTTATACCCTAACCAGATGATATCATTTTTAATAGCATCTACATATTCTTGTTCTTCTTTTGCTGGATTTGTATCGTCAAAACGTAAGTTTACAGGAGCATTATATTGTTCTCCCAATCCAAAACTAATTCCAATAGCCTTTGTATGACCTATGTGTAAATATCCGTTCGGTTCTGGAGGGAATCGGAAGCGTAGGTTTTCTTTAGGCATTCCGTTAGCCAAATCTTCTTCAATAATTTGCTCAATAAAATTGAGTGATTTTTTTTCTTCAGACATTGATTTCCAACTAAAATTCAGTTGACAAAATTAAACAAAATAAGCGGATTTCTGAGTCATTATAATTTTGATTACTTTAAGAAATAAAATTATTTATTTGTAGTAATTTTGAAATCTTAAATAGTTTTAATGGCGAAGAAACCAGATTTAGTTGTTTTTGATGAAGATACACAGCAATATAATGCTGCTATGATACCTTATGCCACTAGTGCAAGTTCTCCGGTAATAAAGCCATTGAATACAGCAACATGGAGAAATGATGGGGTAGATAGAGTAAACAAACAATTTAAAAGTAAGTTTGATGAGTTAAGAAAAGAGTATGAGGAAATGATGGAGAAGTTTACTTATAATGATTTAGTTTACAATGCTAAATTTAATTTTGAACCCATCATAGGAGAAGTTTATTACCTCTATAACAATAAAAAAGAGGAGCCTTTTTTATCAATCATTCAACCTGACCAATGTAACTTTAATCATTTAGGGTCTTTTAGATTAAATTCTCAAAAAATGTGGGAAAAAATATAGCCAATGGGGAAGATACAAGTAAACAATATTAAATTATATGCTAATCATGGCTGTCTAAGTGAAGAGGCAATGATCGGCTCTTGGTATCGAGTAGATATTGAAGTTGACGTAAACTTAACTAAATCTTCTGTTTCTGATGCCCTTGAAGACACTGTAGATTATGTGCACTTAAATCATATTGTTAAAGAAGAAATGGCTATTAGGTCTAAACTATTAGAGGAAGTTGCTAAAAGAATTTTAGATCGATTCTTTTTAGAATTAAACTTGATAAATAGTGCCACAGTAAGTGTTGCTAAATTAAATCCGCCAATTGGAGGGAATGTTCAAGAAGTTGTGATAATTCTCACAAAAGAACGTTAAGTTTAAAAAAACTTGGATTACTAGATAATTGATGTAAATTTGCAATCTTCAAAAAGGTGTCGTGGCCGAGTGGCTAGGCAGTGGTCTGCAACACCATCTACAGCGGTTCGAATCCGCTCGACACCTCAAAACAAGCACCGTTATCGGTGCTTATTTTTTTCACAGGAATTTATTAATTAACGTTTCAGTTTCTCTTTATTTTATTCATAGATATTGATGTTTTTTTGCATCTTTGCTTATCATGAGAATTTATCCCATACAAACAGGAAATTTTAAGTTAGACGGCGGAGCTATGTTTGGAGTAGTCCCAAAATCAATCTGGCAAAAAACAAACCCTGCAGACTCCAATAATATGATTGAGATGGGAATGCGCTCTTTATTAATTGAAGATGGGAAGAAGCTTATTTTAATTGATACTGGAATGGGTAATAAACAATCTGATAAATTCTTTGGCTATTATTGCCAATTTGGGCATTTTTCTTTGGATACTTCTCTTGCTTCATATGGATTTCACAGAGATGATATTACAGATGTTTTTTTAACTCATTTACATTTTGATCATTGTGGAGGTTCAATTCAATGGAACAAAGACCGAACAGGTTATGAACCTGCTTTTAAAAACGCCAAATTTTGGAGTAATCAAGAGCATTGGAATTGGGCAATTCATCCCAACCCCAGAGAAAAAGCGTCTTTTTTAAAAGAGAATATTTTACCCATACAAGAAAGTGGTCAATTAAATTTTATTTCAGAAAAGTCCTCTCAGCAAGTTGGATTTGATGTTTTAACAATGAACGGGCACACAGAAAAACAAATGTTGCCTAAAATTTTTTATCAAGGTAAAACCATTATTTTTACGGCAGATTTATTGCCAACTACTGGTCACATACCAGTGCCTTATGTTATGGGGTATGATACAAGACCGTTATTAACAATAAAAGAGAAAGAAGCCTTTTTAAACGAGGCTGCAGACAATGAATATTTTCTATTTTTAGAGCATGATGCTTATTCCGAAGTTTGTACAGTTAAACATACAAATAAAGGAGTTAGATTAAAAGAAACGTATACATTTAAAGATATATTTAATTAAAATAAACAAACTATGAAATTTTTAAACTCCATAATTTTTATTACACTTTTTACTTTTTTATTAGGAAGCTGTAAAACTATTTCAAAGATTCCAGTTCCTAAACCTTCTTCATATAGTGTAACTGCAACTGCAAAAAAAGCTCCTTTAACAGAAGAAGAAAGTAAGTTTTGGGGCCATAGCGATCTAGCTACAGATTCAATTCCTGGAATGAGCTTGGATAAAGCTTATACGTTTTTACAAGGGAAAAAAGGAGTCGAAGTAATAGTGGGCGTTGTAGATTCTGGAACAGATTTATTGCACGAAGATTTAAAAGATGTAGCTTGGGTAAATACCAAAGAAATACCATCAAATGGAATAGATGACGACAAAAATGGCTATGTAGATGACATTAATGGATGGAATTTTTTAGGACCTATTTATAAGGAACATTTGGAGTATCAACGTATAGTTAAAGATCCATCTATAGCAAATGAAGCATCAGTAAAAGAAGCTACTAAATTTTATGATGAAAAAGTTGCAGCAGCTAAAGCAAATGAAAAACGATACGGGCAAATGCTAAAAATGGTATCCAATGCAGATGACGCTCTTTCTAAACATTTTAATAAAAGTGATTATTCTAAAGATGAAGTTTCAAATACAGTAACTGAGGATACTGCTTTAAAACAAAGTATAGAAGTTGCAAAACAAATGTATGGATTTGGTTTAAGTTCTTTAGCACAAGCAAAACAAGAGCTTTCAAAATTAGTTGAAAATGCTACCACAATGTTAAGTGGCGAAGATTTGAAGAAAGAGTATAGAAGTGTTTTAGGGGATGATCCGAATACCATGGACAACATTTCTTATGGAGATGCAGCAACAGGACATTCTTCCAAAGATGAGGCTCATGGAACCCATGTTTCGGGAATTATAGGAGCCTCAAGAAATAATAACATTGGAATGAATGGTGTAGCAACTAATGTGAAAATCATGGCAGTAAGAGCGGTTCCAGATGGCGATGAATACGACAAAGATGTTGCCTTAGGCCTACGTTATGCTGTTGATAATGGAGCAAAAGTAATTAACACTAGTTTTGGAAAAGGATTCTCACCAAAAAAAGAGTGGGTATATGAAGCTATTTTATATGCTGCCTCCAAAGATGTTTTGATTGTAAATGCTGCTGGAAATGATGGAAAAGACCTAGATGTTGAAAAAACATATCCAAATGATTCTAGAGATTTAGTCACTGAAATTTCTGATAATGTATTAACGGTTGGTGCTATGAGTGCTAATTATGATGAAAATTTACCAGCATCTTTTTCTAATTATGGTAAGATTAATGTTGATGTTTTTGCTCCAGGAGTACAAATTTATTCAACAATACCAGATGGAGAATATGCTAAGTTTAGTGGAACTTCCATGGCAGCTCCCTCAACCGCTGGAGTTGCAGCATTATTAAGGTCTTACTACCCAAAATTATCTGCTAGTCAGGTAAAACATATTTTGATGAATTCTGGAACGATGATTAATCTTGATGTGATTAAGCCAGGGTCTAGATCTAGAGAATATCCAAAAGGTAAAAAAGTTTCATTTTCAGAGTTGTCAGTTTCTGGAAGAGTTGTTAATGCTTATAATGCCTTAAAGATGGCAGATTATATGGTAAACGGGAAGAACTAAAAAAATTATAAATGAAGAAAATAATTCTATTTTTATTTATTTCAACTTATTCAAGTATCTACTGTCAACAAACTTCAAATTATTGGCAGCAACATGTTGATTATACAATGGATATTGATGTAGATGTCACTAAATTTCAATACAAGGGCACTCAGAAATTAGTGTACACAAATAATTCACCAGATGAGTTAACTCATGTATATTATCATCTTTATTTCAATGCTTTTCAACCCAATTCTCAAATGGATATTCGTTCAAGAAATATTCAAGATCCAGATGGCAGAGTTACCGATAGGATTAGTAAATTAAAACCTGAAGAGATCGGCTATATCAAGATAGCTTCTTTAAAACAAGACGGTAAAAGTGTTCAGTTCGAAGTGGTTGGAACTATTTTAGAAGTAACACTGAATACACCAATAAAATCTGGAGAGCGTTCAATATTTGATATGACATATGACGCTCAAGTCCCAAAACAAATTAGACGTTCAGGTCAAACAAACAAAGAAGGAGTTGTTCTATCTATGGCACAATGGTATCCAAAAATGGCTGAATATGATTTTGAGGGCTGGCATACACCTCCATATATAGCAAGAGAGTTTCATGGAGTTTGGGGAGATTTTGACGTTACCATACATATTGATAAAAATTTCACCATTGGAGGAACAGGATATCTTCAAAATCCACAAGAAATTGGTCATGGTTATGAGGATAAGTCTAGAAAAATTAAAAAATCTACTGGAGAAAAATTAAGTTGGCATTTTAAAGCCCCAAATGTTCATGATTTTATGTGGGCTGCAGATCCTAATTATTCTCATGATATTTTAAAAACAGCCAATGGAATTGACCTTCATTTTTTTTATAAAAATAATCTAGAAGAAAAGTATCTTAAAAATTGGAAAGATTTACAGCCCAAAACAGCTCAATTAATGCGTTTTTTTAGTGAAAATATTGGGCAATATCCATACAAACAATATTCTGTAATTCAAGGTGGAGATGGAGGTATGGAGTATGCAATGTCAACGTTAATAACTGGCAAAAGAAGTTTTAATAGTTTGTTAGGGGTTACCTCTCATGAGATGGCACATACATGGTTTCAGTTTTTATTAGCGAGTAATGAAAGTAAGCATCCATGGATGGATGAAGGATTTACATCTTATATTTCTAATATTGCAATGAATAAAGTTTTAGATAGAAAAATAAAAAATCCTCATCAAGGAGCTTACAACAGGTATTATAAAATGATTTCCTATAGAAAAGAGGAACCTCTTTCAACCCATGCAGACAGGTATCATTTAAATTCTTCATATAGCACAGCGAGTTATAGTATGGGCGCTATATTTTTATCCCAATTAGAATACATTATTGGGAAAGAGAATGTTGAGAAAGGACTTAAAAAATATTTTAATGATTTTAGTTTCAAACATCCAACGCCTAATGATATTAAGAGATCTATGGAAAAAGTTTCTGGAATTCATTTAGATTGGTACTTAAATGAATGGACTCAGACTACTCATACAATTGATTATAGTGTTCGAGGCTTTGGTAATAAAAAAATTATTTTACAAAGACATGGTAAAATGCCAATGCCTATAGATGTGAGAGTATCCTACAAGGATGGAACCTCAGAGGATTTTAATATTCCTTTACAAATGATGAGAGGGAATAAACCTACAAAAGCAACAATTTTAAAAGATTGGTCTTGGGCTCATCCTATCTATAAATTTGAGGTTTTGAAAGAAATAAAATCAGTAGAAATAGATCCTTCTAAGCTGATGGCAGATATTTATCCGTCAGATAATAAGAAATAAAATGAATAGGGTGATTTTTATTTTTTATCAACCTGTTCCAATAAAGTATTAATCTTATTATCTTTTGGCAGAAAACCTTTGAGCATTAAGCCTACTCCAAAAACTATTAACAAGATGCCCATGAATCGTTTTATTCTATAAACAACCGTTGAGGTCAATTTATTTTTTAGTTGTTTTGCTAAGATAATTTTACCCAAATCAGTAATAAAATAGCTGCAAATAATAATGCTAAAATAATAAAAAATGTGAGTTGGGTTCATGTCTAAAGTTGGCCCGATTACAACGATTAAACCAAGCCAGAATGCAAGTACACCTATATTAATGAAGTTTAAAAAAAAACCTTTAAAGATCAATCTAAAATAATTATTGTTTGCAGGAAACTTTATAGACTTCTCAATTTCTTTTTTTTCAGATTTATCTAGATAGGTGATGGCACCATATACAATTAAAATAAGGCCTCCTATAAAAAATAAACGTGGATCATCTTTAATTCTTTCTAGTAAATGTCTACTGCCAAAATAGGCAATCACTATAAAAGTTACATCTCCTAAAATTACCCCTAGATTGAAAGCAATTGCCGCCCTAGCACCTTTTACAATACTAGTTTGAATTAACATAAAAAAAACAGGGCCAATCATAAAAGAAAGAAAGAACCCAAAAAAAATTGCATTTTTTATGTCGTATATATCCATGTGTTAAAGATACATTTTTTACACATCATCAAAATCAATAGAAATCTTTGATGTTGTTGGATGTGCCTGGCAGGTTAAAATAAATCCATCATTAACTTCATCGTCTGTAAGAATGCTATTTTTAACCATTACTGCATTTCCTTGAGTTACTTTTCCCAGACAACTAGAGCAAACACCACCCTGGCAAGAGTAAGGAGCATCAATATCATTTCTTAAAGCAGCGGCTAAAATATTATCTGTTTGATTCATGGTAAAATGAATTTCTTCATCATCTAACAAAACTGAAACTTCTGTTTGTCCATCCTTTATTTGAGAACTACCTTCTTCATTGATTGAAGCGGTAAATAATTCAAATAAAATTTGAGATTCCTTAAAGTTATTTTCTTTTAATGTAGTTGAAATAGTTTTAATCATATCCTCTGGACCACATAAAAAAGCAGTTTTAAAAGCCCAACTTTTATAAATATTTTTAATAAAATAATTTAAATGCCCTTTGTCAATTCTTCCAAATAAAGAACCTTCTTCATTCTGTTTACTAAATACATATTCTAAATTAAATCTTGTATTATAAGCAATAGAAAGCGCATCTAACTCAGATTTAAACATTGTTTCAGCTGAGGATTTATTCCCATAAATTAATGTAAATGAAGATGACGGCTCATCTTGCAAAACTGTTTTAACCATTGACAAAACAGGTGTAATACCACTTCCAGCAGCAATACCTAAATAATTATTACTTCTTGTAGGTTCAAGAATAAATTTTCCCTCGGGCTCATGAACTTCTATTACATCACCTATTTTCAGATGAGATATTGCATAGGAAGAAAAAATACCATTCTCAACTTTTTTTATGGCAACTTTTAATTCACCACTTTTTGGTGAGGAACAAATAGAGTAAGATCTTCGTATTTCTTTATCTTCAATAGTTGTTTTTAAAGTAACATATTGCCCTGCTTTGAATAAAAAATTATTTTTTAAATTTTCAGGAACATCAAAAACAAGAGAAACCGCATTTGCGGTTTCTTGAATGTAATTCTTAACAGATAATTTATGAAATGTACTCATAATGTTTAAACGATTTTGTTTTCTACTAAATATTCTGCTATTTGAACAGCATTTGTTGCCGCTCCTTTTCTTAGGTTATCAGAAACAATCCACAAATTTAATGAGTTTTCTTGAGATTCGTCTCGTCTTATCCTTCCAACAAAAACTTCATCTTTTTCATGAGCAGTAATTGGCATAGGATATAGATTTTCTTTAACATTATCTTGAACAATAACTCCAGGAGTCTCACGTAATAATTTCCGCACTTTTTCAATATCAAAATCATGCTTAAATTGAACGTTTACAGCTTCTGAATGGCCTCCAGCTGTGGGTATTCTAACAGCTGTTGCAGTTATGGAAAATGTATCATCTCCTAAAATTTTTTTAGGCTCTTTCACCAATTTCATTTCTTCTTTTGTATATCCATTTTCAAGAAAAATATCACAATGTGGCAATGCGTTTCTTCCAATAGGATGAGGATATACCATTTCTCCTTCAATTCCTGCTTCCTCGTTTTCTAATTGCTGAACTGCTTTTACTCCAGTTCCAGAAACAGATTGATAGGTTGAAATAACTACACGCTTCATAGTATATTCTAGATGCAATGGAGCTAATGCCATCACTAATTGAATGGTAGAGCAATTTGGATTGGCAATAATTTTATCATTTTTTGATAAAACTTTACCGTTAATTTCTGGTACTACTAGTTTTTTTTCAGGATCCATTCTCCATGCAGAAGAATTATCAATTACAGTAGTTCCACCAGCTGCAAATTTTGGTGCCCACTCAAGAGAAGTATCTCCACCTGCAGAAAATAATGCGATATCTGGTTTTATATTTACTGCATTTTGAAGACTAACAACTGTATAGTCTTTATTTTTAAATGATATCTGTTTTCCAACAGACCTTTCGGAAGCTACCGGGATTAATTCAGTTATGTTAAAGTTTCTTTCAGCTAAAACTTTCAGCATTACATTTCCTACCATTCCTGTAGCACCCACTAAAGCGATTTTCATGTTATATTACTTTAATTTTTTTCGTGATTAAGTTTATTTCGCGACCTAGTTCACGGATATTTATTTAAGATGCTACAAAGATGCTAAAAAATGTTATGAAGACTTCAATTAATTGTGGTAAGAAATAGATAAAATTTAAAAATTTTTCAAATACAAAGGAAATGTTGAATTTTTAACGTACTATCAAAAATTATGGTAATTTTGTAGTTAAGAGTCTGTAATAGACAAAAATAGATTGTTTAACGAATTTAGTATAGCATGCAACTGTACAATAAGTTAAGCGCTAATGAACGCGCTGCATTAATAGATGAGGCTGGAAAAGACCGAATTACAATTTCATTCTATCAATATCACAAGATAGAAAATCCACAATTACTTAGAGATAAATTATTTTTAGAATGGGATAGTTTAGATGTATTGGGAAGAACCTATGTTTCCTATGAAGGAATCAATGCACAATTATCTGTTCCCTCAGAGAATTTTTTAAAATTAAAAAATCAGTTAGATGCCATCTCTTTTTTGAATAATATTCGATTAAACGTAGCTATTGAACATCACAATAAATCTTTTTTAAAATTAAAAATAAAGGTTAGAAAAAAGATTGTTGCTGATGGCTTAAATGATAATACTTTTGATGTAACCAATAAAGGTATTCATTTAAATGCGAGGGAATTTAACCAAATGTTGGAGGATCCTAATACTATTTGTGTAGATATGCGAAATCATTACGAAAGTGAAATTGGTCATTTTGATGGGGCAATAACTCCAGATGTAGATACCTTTAGAGATTCGTTAGATATTATTGAAGAAGATTTAAAAGAGAATAAAGAAAATAAAAACTTGTTGATGTATTGTACCGGAGGTATTCGTTGTGAAAAAGCTTCAGCATATTATAAACACAAAGGGTTTAAAAATGTTTTTCAATTAGAGGGTGGAATTATAGAGTATGCAAAACAGGTGAAGTCTGAAGGATTAGATAATAAGTTTATTGGAAAAAATTTTGTATTTGATCATCGAAGAGCAGAAAAAATATCTGAAGATGTAATCGCTAACTGCCATCAATGTGGGAGCTCTTGTGACAACCATGTGAATTGTGCTAATGAAGCGTGTCATTTATTATTTATTCAGTGTAATGATTGTTCAGAAAAGATGGAGAATACTTGCTCTACAGAATGTCAAGAGATCATTCAACTTCCATATGAGCAGCAAAAAGCACTCAGAAAAGGAAGCCACGCTAGTAATAAAATCTTTAAAAAAGGAAGGTCAGAAAAGCTAAAGTTTAAGAAATAAAATAGCATGGAGTTCAAAGATAAATTCAGCGCTAATTTTTTATACTTTTTACAATTAAATGATTGTGATAGATTCCGTATATTTACTTGTTATAAAATGCATTTTTAATTTTACATTACAATAATTTGTAAGAAACTTTTAAGTGTGTTTTTAGTAAGCCAACAAAATTCATTTGGCTAAAATTTATAAGAACTCTAAGAAGCTTAGCTTCTAAAAATATATTACTTTATGGCATGTGGAAGTTGTGGTACTGGGGAAGACGGTAAACCAAAAGGATGTAGGAGCAACGGAAGTTGCACAACAGGAGGTTGTGAAAAATTATCGGTTTTTGATTGGTTGTCAAATATGACTTTACCAAGCAATGAAACTCCCTTTAATATTTATGAAGTACGTTTTAAAAACGGGCGAAAGCATTTTTACAAGAATACAGATAATTTAACGATTTCCATGGGAGATGTTATTGCTGTAGAAGGATCTCCTGGACACGATATTGGAATTGTCTCTTTGGGTGGAGAATTGGTAAAAGTGCAGATGAAAAAAAGAAAAGTATCTTTTGAGAGTGAGGATATAAAGAAAATTTATCGAAAAGCTACCCAAAGAGACATTGAAGTTTGGGAAAAAGCTCGTAATCGAGAATTAGAAACTCAAAAAAGAGGGAGAGAAATATTAGGAAGATTAGGATTAAAAATGAAGCTTTCTGATGTTGAGTATCAAGGAGATGGAAACAAAGCAACTTTTTATTACACGGCAGACACTCGAGTAGATTTTAGACAACTCATAAAGGATTTAGCAGGTGCTTTTTCAATTAGAGTAGAAATGAAACAAGTTGGAGCTAGACAGGAGGCTGCTCGTTTAGGAGGTGTTGGTTCTTGCGGAAGAGAATTGTGTTGTTCTACATGGCTTACAGATTTCAGGAAAGTAACAACAACAGCAGCTAGATATCAACAGTTATCTTTGAATCCATTAAAATTAGCTGGTCAATGCGGTAAATTAAAATGTTGTTTAAATTTTGAATTAGACACTTATTTAGATGCCTTGAATGACTTCCCAAAACAAGAAAAAATCTTAAAGACTGAAAAAGGAGATGCAGAATTTGTAAAAATGGATATCTTCAAAAAGACTCTTTGGTATACATACAAAGAAAACAGATCAAAATGGTTTAAGCTTAGTTTAGAACAGGTATTAGAAATTATAGATTTAAATAAAAATAATGAAGTAGCTATTCCGTTAGAAGAATATGAATCTGAAATAGAGGAGATAGTTGCAGTAGATTTTGAGAATGTAGTTGGTCAAGACAGCCTTACTCGTTTCGATGTTCCAAAAAAGAGTAGAAGAAGAAATAGAAAAAATAAAAATCGAAATAAAGTAGCTGTTGGAGCTAATTCATCTCATCCAAAAAGGCAACACAAGTCTAAGAATTCATCTCAATCAAATAATAAACCTCTAAACGTTCAAAAAAGGAATAATAAGAATAAGACACAAAACAAGAGAAGAAAACCTAAACCAAATGCTAATAATAATCAAAAACAGTAAGAGATTAATTCTTATTTTAGGAATATTAGTTGCTTTTGTTTCTTGTGATTCTAATAGCGTTTTTGATCAATACATATCACTCAAAAAAAATAGTTGGTTACTAACGGATTCATTAGACTTCAAGGTTACAATTAATGATACAATTTCTAGAAATAATGTATACATTAATATTAGAAATAACAGGGAATATCAATTTAGTAATTTATATTTAATTACTCGTTTTGATTTTCCAAATGGCAAGAAAATTGTAGATACACTTCAATATGAAATGACAGATAAAAATGGAAAATTTTTAGGCAAAGGAATTTCAGAAATTAAACACAGTAAACTCATTTTGAAAGAAAATATTATTTTTCCAATTTCAGGACAGTATTCTATTTCAATATGGCAATCCATGAGAAGAAATGGTGAGATCAATGGAATTAATAAATTACATGGAGTTACAGATGTTGGTCTTAGAATTGAAAAAGTAAATTAGAATGAAAAAAAAGAATCAAACAAATTTTAAAAAATACATCAGACGATTTTGGTTGTTGGTTTTAGGAAGTTTCACATCTGTTTTACTACTATTTTTATTAGCGTCCTGGGGATTTTTTGGAGAACTACCAACATTTGAAGAATTAGAAAATCCAGAAAAAAATTTAGCTTCTGAAGTTATCTCCTCAGACGGGGTAACTCTCGGAAAGTATGCATTTAAAAATAGAACACCAGTAGGGTTTAAAGATCTTCCAGATAATCTTGTAAATGCTTTAATCGCAACTGAAGACGAAAGATTCTATGAACATTCCGGAATAGACTTTAGAGGATTGGCAAGAGCTATCGTAAAACTTGGTAAAGGAGGAGGAGCTAGTACAATAACACAACAATTAGCAAAAAATTTGTTTAATAAAGGAGGATCAAGTAGCACACTAAAAAGATTAACTCAAAAATTGAAAGAGTATATTGTTGCTACTAAGCTAGAACGGCAGTATACTAAAAATGAGATTATAGCGATGTATTTAAATACCCAAGGGTTTCTTTTTAATGCCATTGGGATTCGTTCGGCTTCTAGAATTTATTTTGGTAAAGAGCCTAAAGACTTAGATATACAAGAGTCAGCTATTTTAGTTGCGATGTTAAAAAACCCACGTCAGTTTAACCCTAATAGAGAAATTTCTAAAAAGAAATCTCTTACAAGAAGGAATGTGGTTTTTGCTCAAATGGCAAAAAATGAGTTTATCACTCAAGAGGAAAAAGATTCATTGCAAAAGTTACCGTTAAAAATAAATTTCACTCCTGAAAGTCACAATGACGGATTAGCTACTTATTTTAGAGAATATCTTCGTGGGTATTTGAAAAAATGGGTAAAGAACAATCCAAAACCTAACGGAGATTCATTCAACATCAATAGAGACGGATTAAAAATTTATGTAACACTAGACTCTAGGATGCAACAATATGCTCAGGAGGCAGTTCAAGAGCATATGTCTAACCTTCAAAAGTACTTTTTCAAAGAACAACAAAAAAATGAAACAGCTCCATTTTATGACTTAGAAGAGGAGCAAATAGACGGTATATATCAAAGAGCAAGAAAAAGATCTGATCGTTACATAAGGATGAAAAAAAATGGATATTCAGTCAAACAAATAGATTCAGCTTTTAATACATCAACAGATATGAGAGTATTCTCATGGAATGATCAAAGAGAGGTAGATACCATAATGTCTCCTAATGATTCCATAAAGTATTATAAAACTATTTTAAGATCAGGCTTATTATCTATAGAGCCACAAACAGGTCAAATTAAAGCTTGGGTAGGTGGGATTAATCATAAATATTTCAAATACGATCATGTAGATCAAGGGAAAAGACAAGTTGGTTCTACATTTAAGCCATTTGTATATGCAACAGCTATTAATCAATTACGTTTGTCTCCATGTGAAAAGTTTTCCAATACGCCTTACACCATCCCAAAAGGAAGATTTGGAATCCCTAAGTCTTGGACCCCAAAAAATTCTGGTGAGAAATATGGAGATGAAATTTCTCTGAAAGAAGCCTTAGCAAAATCAATCAATGTTATATCAGCAAGATTAATAGATATGGTAACTCCAGACAATGTAGTTCGCTTAGCAAAATCTGCAGGTATAGAAAGCAGGATTCCTAAGTCACCCTCAATTGCATTGGGCTCTGTAGAATTATCTCTAATGGAAATGACTGGTGCTTATGCAACTTTTGCTAATAAAGGAATGCGAGTTGAACCCAACATGTTATTACGTATTGAGGATAAAAATGGAACAGTATTAGCTGATTTTACTCCAGAAACGAAAGAGGTTCTAAGCGAAGAATCTAGCTTTGTAGTTTTAGAGCTCCTTAAAGGAGTAACTACAGCAGGATCTGGCGTAAGACTTCGAACTTCAGATCACTACTATAAAGATATTATTACAGGGTTTCCTTATAAATTTACTAATCCAATAGCCGGTAAAACAGGAACAACTCAAAATCATACAGATGGTTGGTTTATGGGTGTTGTGCCAAATTTGGCCACAGGAGTTTGGACAGGTGGTGAGGATAGAGCTGTTCACTTTGAAAATATTGCTGAGGGTCAAGGAGCAACAATGTCACTTCCCACTTGGGCATTATTCATGAGGAAAGTTTATGCAGACAAAAGCTTAACTATTAGTCAGGAAGATTTTGAAAAACCTGAATATGTAGGTATAGATACCAATTGTGACAAAGAATCTGTAAATAAAGAAAATCCTATTAAAAAAAGATCATCAGTAGATGATGATATAGATTTTTAATATTGGATGAGTTTATTTTAATGAGTTTAAGAATCCAAAAAAAATGAAATGATCAATAAAAAAGTAAATAATGTTGAGGAAGCATTATTAGGTGTTTCAAATAATATGACATTAATGTTAGGAGGCTTTGGCCTATGTGGGATACCAGAAAATGCAATTTCAGAATTAGTTAGATTAGAGGTTAAAAATTTAACATGCATTTCTAACAATGCAGGGATTGATAATTTTGGATTAGGATTATTATTACAAAATAAACAAATAAAAAAAATGATTTCTTCATATGTTGGTGAAAATGATGAATTTGAAAGGCAAATGTTATCTGGAGAATTAGAGGTTGAATTAACACCCCAAGGTACTCTGGCAGAAAAATGTAGAGCTGCTCAAGCAGGTTTTCCGGCCTTTTATACACCTGCTGGTTATGGTACCGAAGTAGCTCAAGGTAAGGAAGTTAGAGAGTTTTATGGGAAAATGTATGTTTTAGAACCTGCTTTCAAGGCTGATTTTGCTTTTGTAAAAGCTTGGAAAGGAGATGAAGCAGGCAATCTAATATTTAAAGGAACTGCTCGTAATTTTAATCCATTAATGTGTGGAGCTGCAACAATTACAGTTGCTGAGGTCGAGGAATTAGTTCCATTGGGAGAATTAGACCCAAATCAAATTCATACACCTGGAATTTTTGTTCAACGAATTTTTCAAGGAAAGAAATTTGAAAAAAGAATAGAGCAAAGAACTGTTAGAGAAAGAAGTTAGTTATGTTAGATAAAAACGGAATAGCTAAAAGAATAGCAAAAGAAGTAAAAAACGGTTATTATGTAAACCTAGGTATTGGGATTCCTACACTTGTTGCCAACTTTGTAAGGGATGATATTGAAGTAGAATTTCAGAGTGAAAATGGTATTCTTGGAATGGGACCATTTCCTTTTGAGGGCGAGGAGGATGCAGATATTATCAATGCAGGAAAGCAGACAATTACTACAATGCCAGGAGCAAGTTTTTTTGATTCTGCAACTAGTTTCTCAATGATAAGAGGCAAGCATGTTCATTTAACAATTTTAGGTGCTATGGAAGTGTCTGAAAATGGAGACATTGCTAACTGGAAAATTCCAGAGAAAATGGTAAAAGGAATGGGAGGCGCTATGGATTTGGTAGCTTCTGCTGATCATATAATTGTTGCTATGATGCACACCAACAAACGTGGCGAATCTAAATTGTTAAAAAGATGTTCCTTACCTCTTACTGGTGTAGGATGTGTTACCAAAGTAGTGACTAATTTAGCTGTTTTTGAAATTAAAAATAATCATTTTTATTTATTAGAAAGAGCTCCTGGAGTTAGTGTTGAGGAAATTAGAAATGCTACTGAAGGGACACTGGTAGTTGAGGGTGAAATTCCAGAAATGAATTTATAAATTGATGTTATGAAAATTATCTCATACAATGTAAATGGCATAAGAGCAGCTATTAAAAAAGGAATGTTAGATTGGTTGCAATCTGCTAAGCCTGATGTGTTCTGTATTCAAGAAACAAAGGCGCAACAAGATCAAGTAGATGCTGAGCTTATTAAATCTGCTGGATATCCCTATCAATATTGGTTTTCTGCAAAGAAAAAAGGATATTCTGGAGTGGCTATTTTTTGTAAAAAAGAGCCAAACCACATTGAATATGGAACTGGTATTGAAACTATGGATTTTGAAGGTAGAAACCTTCGAGTAGATTTTGACGAGGTTTCTGTGATGAGTATGTACTTACCCTCAGGGACTAATGATTTAAGATTAGATTTCAAATTTAATTATATGGAAGAAATTCAGGAATATGTAAATAATTTAAAGAAGTCAATTCCCAATTTAGTAATTTGTGGAGATTATAATATTTGTCATGAGGCCATAGACATACACAATCCAAAAATGAAGGGAGTTTCTGGATTTTTACCTGAAGAAAGAACATGGATTGGGAACTTTATAAATAATGGCTTTATAGACAGTTTTCGTCATTTAAATAAAGAACCACATCATTATAGCTGGTGGAGTTATAGAGCTAATTCTAGAGCTAATAATAAAGGTTGGAGAATAGATTATAATATGGTATCCCTTCCATTAAAAGATACTATTTCTAGGGCATTTATTTTACCTGAAGCAAAACATTCCGATCATTGTCCAATTGGTGTAGAATTACAATTTTAATAGATGAAAAAACAGTATTTTTTATTTCTCTTTTTACTTTCAACATTTGCTATTTCACAAGTTAAAATAGACAGTATATCCATTAATAAAGATTCTGTGAAGCAACTACCGGAAGAGGGGATATATTCAGCTAAAGACATCGCTCGTATTGACAGTTTAATTTTAGAGAATCAACTTCAGTCTGTCTTTATGGATGAAATTAAGGAGTACTATATCTCTAATACAGATACTACAGATGTTTCAGAAATACCTTTAGATATAGCTTTGTTAAAAGAGAGACTTGTTTTAATTAATGAAACTACTCCTTTCCATTTGGCCTATAATCCTGCCTTAGAAAAAATTATTAAATCTTACTTAAAAACTAGAAGAAAATATTATCCAAACTTTATGTCTAGAGCGGCCTATTATTTTCCAATGATTGAAAAGTATTTAGATCAATACGATATTCCTTTAGAAATGAAGTATTTGGCCTTAGTGGAATCTGCTTTGAAGCCAAAAGCAAAGTCTAGAGTTGGAGCTACTGGTCTTTGGCAATTTATGTACCCAACAGGGAAACAATACAACTTAAAGGTTAGCTCTTACGTAGATGAAAGACAAGATCCAATTAAATCAACAATTGCTGCATGTAATTATCTGAATGACTTATATAAAATATTTGGAGACTGGGATTTGGCTCTAGCTGCTTACAACTCTGGCCCAGGGAATGTAAGTAAGGCCATTAGAAGATCAGGAGGGTATAAAAATTATTGGAATATTAGACCATTTCTGCCAAGAGAAACAGCAGATTATGTTCCTGCTTTTTATGCAACAATGTATTTATTTACTTATGCTCAAGAACATAAATTAACTGGTAGTTCACCCAAAATTCATTTTTTTGAAACAGATACCATCTTAGTAAAAAAAACAGTAAGTTTTGATCAGATTACCGAACAAACAGGAATACCTACTGCCATGCTAGAGTTGTTAAATCCAGAATATAAATTGGATATCATCCCATTTGTAAAAAATAGAAATTATACCCTAAGAATACCAACAAAACTAGTGCATAATTTTTTGAAAAATGAGGAAGCTCTTTATGTTCTAGTTGATTCAGATTTGGCTAAGAGAGAGCAACCTCTACCTCAATATTTTGAGATGGATAAAAGAATTCGCTACAGGGTCATTAATGGTGATTATTTAGGTAAAATTGCCTACAAGTATGGAGTTAGAGTTAGTGATATAAAAAGATGGAACGGACTTAAAAACAATAATTTAAGAATTGGCCAGCGTTTGAGTATCTATCCAAAAAGACTTCGTGTTCCTAAAACATCGGATACATTAACAACAAGTAATGCTTCAAAAGGAAAGCCAATAATCTATATTGTTAAAAAAGGAGACTCCCTTTGGACCATCGCTAAAAAATTTAAAAAAGTTACTGTAAATCAAATTAAAGAATGGAACAATATTTGGAGTGTTAAAAGTATTCAGCCTGGAAAAAAACTTAAAATTTTTAAAAGTTAATTACATGAAAAAAATCATCTCTGTTCTATGTATTACTGTATTATTAACTTCATGTATGGATAATAAGGTTGTATTGCCAAGATCTGTTGGGGCATTTAATAAAGTTACAGTAGTTGCAAAAGGCTCTTTATGGACTGGTTCTATTGGAGATCAAATTAGAAGTTCTTTTGGTGAATTAATGGTAGGCTTACCTCAACCAGAAAAAACGCTATCTATTGGTCATGTGGCTCCGAATGGCTTTACTTCGATGATGCGAAGTAATAGAAATATTCTAATTGTTGAATTAAGTGATAAAGATAGTTTTACTAAAATTTATAATAAATATGCTAGTCCTCAGACCATAGTTTATGTATCTTCAAAAGATAAGCTAGGGCTTGAAAAAGTCTTGCAAAAAAATATGAAAGAGGTAATAAAAATTTTCAAAGATTCAGACATTAAGGTAATGCAAGGGGTTTTTTACAATAAAAGAGTTAATGATTCTATGTATAAAACACTCAAAAACTTAAATATATCATTAACGATTCCAAAAGAATTTAAAACAGTTGATGATACAGGAGAATTTCTTTGGTTAAGACAGCATTTAAAAAGTGGAATTGCTAGAGGTGCAGGGAATAACAACATTTTAGTGTATTCTTTGCCGTTAACTGATAAAACAATATCTCAAGAAAATATAGTTTCTATGAGAGATGAAATAGGCAAGAAATATATTCCAGGCTCAAGAGAAGGAATGTATATGATAACAGAAGCTGCATATATTCCAAAAACTCTACAAACCGAAATACTAGGAGTTAAGGCATTTGAGACTAGAGGAAAGTGGGAAGTAAAAAATGATTTTATGGCTGGTCCTTTTTTAAATTACGCCATTATTGATCAAAAAAATGATAGACTTTTAGTTGTTGAAGGATTTACTTATGCGCCTTCAGTTAATAAAAGAGAATTTCTTTTTGAATTGGAAGCAATTGCTAAATCACTAAAAATAAATTAAGATTAATTTAATAGCCTATTTTATTTCGAACTCTTTTTAAAACCTCACCCGCAACTTTTCTTGCTTTGGTTGCTCCAATTTCCAAGGCTTTATCAATTTCATTTTTATTTTCCATAAAATAAAAATAGCGTTCTCTTACAATAGCATATTTGTCAATGATTAGCTCGTACAATTCTTGTTTAGCATGCCCATAACCATAGTTTCCTCCTTCATATTTTATTCTCATTTCTGCAATTTCACTTTCGGAAGCTAATAATTTATATAAAGCAAAAATAGTATCATTATCTGGGTTTTTAGGGTCTTCAAGAGATTTACTATCTGTCTTTATAGACATTATTTGTTTTCTTAATTTTTTATCAGGCAAGAAAATATTTATAATGTTATCTCTAGATTTACTCATTTTTTGGCCATCAGTTCCAGGAACTAGTTTTGTTTCTTCCTGGATTTTTGCTTTGGGAGGAACTAAAGTTTCACCCACAATATTATTAAATCGGTTGGCTACATCTCTAGACATTTCTAAATGTTGAAGTTGATCTTTTCCTACAGGAACAATTTCTGCATCATATAATAGAATATCTGCTGCCATTAACATAGGATATGTAAAAAGTCCAGAATTCACATCAGCCAATCGATCTGCTTTATCCTTAAAACTGTGTGCTAAGGTTAATCTTTGATAAGGAAAAAAACAACTTAAATACCATGCGAGCTCTGTTACTTCAGGAACATCACTTTGTCTATAAAAAACAGTTTTATTAATATTAAGACCACAAGCTAGCCAAGTTGCAGCTGTACTGTATGTATTTTCTCTTAATGCATCTCCATCTTTAATTTGAGTAAGAGAATGCATGTCTGCAATAAATAAAAATGCATCATTCTCTGCCTTGTTAGACATTTCTAAAGCAGGGAAAATGGCTCCTAAAAGGTTTCCTAAATGAGGTGTTCCTGTACTTTGAACACCTGTTAATATTCTAGACATTATTTTAGTATTTATTAAAACAAAAATACAGTTTTCAATATAAACTCAAACAAACAAAAGAATATTACTACATTCGTTAATATGAATTTATTAAAAATACCTTTTCTACTGGTCTGGAGGCTTTGGTTTTATGTTTTAATACTGATTACTGTTTTATTAATGTCTCCCTTTTTATTTGTTTTAACTATAAAAGAAAGTTATTACCCTACTTTTTGGAAATTAATACGAGGATGGGCTCATGTATTGGTGTATGGGATGGGTTTTAGAATAGATAAACAATTAGATGAGATTTTAGATAGAGATAAAAGCTATATGTTTTGTCCTAATCATGCCTCATTAATGGATCCATTTGTACTAATAGTTTTAAGTAAAAATCCGATAGTGTTTGTAGGGAAAAAGGAATTAGTAAAAATTCCAATTTTTGGATTTTTTTACAAGCGGGCAGTAATCATGGTAGATAGAAGTAGTCCAGAGAGTAGAAAAAGAGTTTTTGCGATGGCTAAAAAGAGGCTCCAAGGAGGAACTAGTATTGGGATTTTTCCAGAGGGATTAGTTCCAACCGAGGATGTAATTTTAGCACCATTTAAAAATGGAGCATTTAGTTTAGCCATACAACATCAAATTCCGATAGTACCTCAAACATATTATGATTGTAAAAGATTATTTTCTTGGAATTTTTTGAAAGGAGGAACAGGAACTTTTAGAATCCGTCAACACCAATTTATAGATACAAAAGGGCTTAAGTTTGAGGATGCAGAAAAATTAAAAGAAAAGATATTTCAAATAATACACAACGAATTATCTTCTGACTCTTTATATATGAAAGATACAAATAGAACAAAATGAAAGAAATATTAAACCCCAAATATTCTGAAAATGAGGAAAAATTAAATGTATTAACTCATGCTTTTGGATTGCTTATGAGTATCATTGGATTACCTTTATTAGTGATTAAATCATTTCATTTTAATGGTTTTTGGAAACCATTAAGCATTATTATTTTTGGGCTAAGTTTAGTTGTATTGTATGCCGCATCAACATTTTATCACGCATCAAAAAATCCTAAATTAAGAAGGAAGTTAAATATTTTTGATCATGCTGCCATTTATGTTTTAATAGCAGGAACATATTCTCCATTTACAATCATTGTTTTGGATGGAGCATTAGGCTGGCTCATTTTTGGGTGTACTTGGGTTTTCGCGTTTGTTGGTATTGTGTTAAAGCTTTTTTACACTGGGCGTTATGACAAGCTTTCTACCGTAATGTATATTTTAATGGGATGGCAAATTATTCTAGTTATTAACCCTTTGACAAATGCTTTTACAATGAAGGGGTTACAATTGTTGTTTTCAGGAGGAGTTTTTTATACTGTTGGAGCTTTGATCTATTCATCAAAAAAAATTAAATATAATCACGCTATTTTCCATGTTTTTGTATTGATAGGAAGTGCATGCCATTATGTATGTATCTATAAATATATTTAGTTTATTTAGAATTAATAAAATGAGATAAATTATTTTCATAAAATTTATTTATTAATAATAATTTATTTATATTTGTTTTAACTTTAGCTAACATTAGTTAGTTTTTGTTAATAAATCTTATTTTAGGGGGTAGATTTATTAAATCCCTCGAACTTTTAGTTCGAGGTTTTTTTTTGCCAATTTTTAAATGGATTAAGACTGAGATTTGAATTATAATAGTTTACGTTATTTGTAACTTCAATCTCAAGATAATCAGGTTTTAAAAAAACCTCATTTTTATCTTTAAGTTCTATTTCTGCTATAATTAGGCCTTTGTTTTTTCCTAAAAACTCATCAATTTCGAAGATGTGATTTTCTAATTTGTGATAATATCTGATTTTTTCTATAATTTCTTTTTCACAAAGAACCATTAATTCTTTAGCATCCTCAATATCAATTTCTTTTTCCCATTCAAAACGTGTAGTCCCACTTTCATCTGAAATACCTTTAATAGTTAAGAAAGCTAAATTATCAATTATTCTAACCCGTACTACGCTTTTTTTGTTGGAGTTAAGATATCCTTGGGTAATGTGTTTTTTATCATAACACATTTTTTTAAAATCGTTATTTTTTACTAAAAATTTCCTTTCAATTTCTATATTCATTTTTATTATTCTTTGTACTAATGTAATGGATTTATCGTTATTGTTACAAGAAATAAATATATTTGACATCAATTAATTTTCATGTTTAAGAGACTTTTCATTTTCTTTAGTTTTTCAACAATTCCTTTAGTAGCTCAAGTAGATTATAGCGATGCTTGGGAAGATTTTTTTTCATACAATAACGTTAAAGATTTTGTTAAAGTAGAAAATATGTTATACGCATTAACAGACAATGCAACCTTTACTTATGATTTTTTAACTCAAGAAACAGAAAAATTATCTTCGGTTCAAGGATTGTCTGGTGAAACCACTTCAGCAATTCATTACAGTAATGACACTAATAGACTTGTTATTGGTTATGAAAATGGATTAATTGAAGTTATTGATTCTGATGGCAGTATTACAATTTCCTCAGATATCGTAAGTTTTAATCAAACTGGAGCAAAAAGGATTAATAATATTTTTGAATATCAAGGGAAACTTTATTTATCTACCTCGTTTGCCATTGTTGAGTATGATATTTTACAATTAGAATTTGGAGATACCTTTTTTATTGGAAACAATTCATTGGATGTTAATATTCTAGAAATCACAGTTTTTAACAACCGAATTTATGCAGCTACAGAAAATGGTATTTTCCATGCAGATTTAAGTAATCCAAATTTAATTGATTTCAATAACTGGAGTTTAATTACCTCTGCAAATAATAATTTTAAAAATATTACAGTTTTTAACGACAAGCTCTTCACAATATTAAACACTCAGTTATATGAATTAAATGAATTAAATGAATTAGAATTGATAACAAATTTATCTTCAAATGTTTTAGGATTAAAGAGTTCTTCAACTAATCTTTCGGTAGCTTTTAATAGTTCATTAGCGGTTTATGATACCCAGCTAAATCTAGTTTTTCAAAATACTGCAGATGATAATTTTGATTATACGTTAAACAATGTATATACAGAGAATAATCAATTATTACTGGCTACAAAACAATATGGAGTTTTATCTTCCTCCACTTTAAATAATCCTATTTTCTCAGAAATTCATCCCGAAGGACCAGTATCAAATGATGTATTTTCTGTAACAGCAAAAAACAACCAATTATGGGTGGTATATGGAGGCTATTCACCAACTATGGCACCTATCCAACCCAATTTAGGGTATAGTCATTACAACGGAGAGAATTGGTTCACAGCAGAAAATGATCTTGACAACTCTTTTCCAGGATTTGTGGATGTAACTCTAGACCCAAATAATGAGAATAAAGTATTTATTAGTAGCTTTGGAAGTACTAATCAAATTAACACTTATCAAACAGGGGGTTTGTTTATTGTTGAAAATGACGAAATCACTAATTTTTATAATAATCTGAACAGTCCTTTAGAGAATATTTATGAATCGAGTCCATTAATTAATAGTGTTAGTTTAAGAATTTCTGGTTCTGTTTTTGATAATCTAGGAAACTTATGGATGACCAATATTGGTTCATTTAATGAGTTGAAAAAGTTTTCAAATGGTTCTTGGACTGAATATGATCTTAGTTCTGTGAAGTCAAATTTTTCCGCTGGTGCCGTCACGGAAATAATAGTAGATAGAAATAATTCTATTTGGATGGGTTCAAGAAGTGACGGCGTCATAGTATTTAATCAAAACGGTGAAAGGATTAGAGCTTTAACTTCTACACCAACTGAAGGAAGCTTACCAAATTCAAGAGTTATTAGTCTGGCATCAGATTCAGACAACAGAATTTGGATTGGAACTATTTCTGGATTAGTAGTTTTTAATAATGCATCAGGTGTTTTTGATGCTGATATAGTTGATGCACAGCCTATAATTTTTGAGGAGGATGGAATTGCCAAAAAATTACTTGGTGATCAATTTGTTTCTGCTATAGCAGTTGATGGTGCAAATAACAAATGGTTTGGTACATCTGACGGAGGAGTTATCTATACCAATCCAAATGGCCAGACAACAATAGCAAATTTTAGCAAACAAAATTCTCCTATACCTTCGGATAGAATTGTAAAGATTGCAGTAGACAAAGAAACTGGTAAAGTTTTTTTTGCAACTGATAAAGGTATCGTTGCCTACAATAGTAATGTAGCTCCATTTGGAGATTCTTTAGGAGAAGTATATGCATATCCAAATCCAGTTAGAAAGTTTCATAGTATAGTTACCATTGATGGAAGAAATGGCACAAATTTACCAAAAGGCACTAACGTGAAAATTTTAGATGTTGCTGGTAATTTAGTGTATGAAACTAATGTTGTAGAAGGTGAGCAGTTACAAGGCGGAAAAGTGATATGGGATAAAAAGAATTTAGCTGGAAAATATGTAGCTTCAGGAATCTACATAGTTCTTTTAGCGAATGAGGATGCTTCAGAAACATCTACTACAAAAATAGCAATCATCAATTAATGTCAATAATATCTTCTAAAGCGATTGTTATTAGTACTATTAAATATAGTGATACTAGTTTAATAGTAAAGCTTTATACAAAAAAAGTTGGTGTAGTTTCTTTCTTGTTAAAAGGAATTTTAAAATCAAAAAAAGGAAAGTTAAGAACTGCTTACTTTCAACCTTTGAATCAGCTTTCAGTTATTTTTAGTCATCAAGAAAAAAGAAATTTACAACTATTACAAGACGCTCAAGTAATTCATACATATAAGACTATTTATACCTCTATTACAAAACAATCTATAGTTTTATTTATATCTGAAATTTTAACTAGTGCAATTCAAGAAGAAGAAAACAATACTTTATTATATGAATATCTTGAGTATTCTCTCATTTGGTTAGACTCTCATGATCAAATATCTAATTTTCACTTACTTTTTTTATTAAATTTTACTAAATTTTTAGGCTTTTATCCTGACGTTTCTCAATCTTATAAAAACGGCTTTCATTTGAGTGAAGGGTTTTTTACTGATAACCTTCAAATCAAGGAAGTTATTAAGGGAAATGAAATAAATCAGTTCAAAAAGCTTTTAGGCACAAATTTTGATAATGTTGAGTGTATGAATTTTTCAAAGACTGAAAGACAAAGATTATTGCAAATGTTAATTCGATATTTTGAATTACATTTGGACGGATTTAGAATCCCAAAATCTTTAGCAGTTTTAGAAACAGTATTTAGTAAATGAGAACCATAGGATATTTAATACTTTTTTTAATAACATTTTCATCTTTTGCTCAAGAGTTGAAAGTACTAGATAAAGAAACGGGTAAGCCTATCTTTAATGTGAATGTTTTTACAGAAAACCCTTATTTTAACTCTTCAACAAATTCAAATGGGGTTGTAGATATTTCCATTGTTAAGGGAAAAGATATTTTAATTTTTTCTCATATTTCATATGCTTTAAAAAGCATTCCAAAAAATCTTTTAAAAAATCAAAACTTTACACTTTTCCTAGCAAAACAATCTGAACAATTAGATGAAGTCGTTATATCTGTATTTAAAAGAGATGCAAAAATAAACAGAGTCGCAGAAAGAGTAGCTGTATTAACATCTAAAGAAATAGAAAAATTATCACCACAAACATCAGCTGATTTATTAGCGGCGATTCCTGGAGTTAAGATTCAAAAATCTCAAATGGGAGGTGGAAGCCCTGTTATTAGAGGAATGGAGTCTAACAGAGTTATGTTAGTGGTAGATGGAGTTAGAATGAATAATGCTATATACAGGAAAGGACATTTACAAAATGCCATTACTGTTGCTCCGAATCAATTAGATAAGACAGAAATTGTTTTTGGTCCATCATCCGTAATTTATGGTTCAGATGCTTTAGGTGGAGTCATTCATTATTACACTAAAACACCTAAACTATCCGAAAATACAAAAGTTACCTCCAGTTTTTTTAATCGATATTCTTCCATTAATAATGAAATTACAACAAATGCTTCAGTAGAAATTGGTGCCAAAAAATGGGCTTCTTTTACAAGTATTTCATATAGTGATTTTGGAGATTTAAAAATGGGGAAAAATCGAACTCACGGTTTTAATAATTGGGGTAAAGTTTTTCAATATTCAGAAAATTCAAATGACTTTTATTCCAGTTCAGCAACAGAAAATTCAGATGAAAATCTTCAACGAAATACAGCCTATAATCAAACAGATTTATTACAAAAGTTTTTCATTCCGTTATCTACAAAAACAGATTTAAAACTTAACTTTCAGTTTTCTACTTCCTCAGACATCCCAAGGTTTGATCGACTAGATGAAAAATTTGAAGGTACACTCAAATTTGCAGAATGGTATTATGGTCCTCAAGAGCGATTATTAATTTCTCCACAATTAGATATAAATCCAGGAATATCATGGTTAGACAAAGGGACATTTACATTAGCATATCAAAATATAAAAGAATCGAGAATACAAAGAAAATTAGCAAGTTTAGAAAGATCATATAGAAAAGAGAATGTTGATGTTTTCAGTTTTAATGGAGATTTTATGATCCCGTTAACTAAAAATGAGAATAGAGCTTTTACTTATGGTTTTGAATTTTTGTACAATGATGTTAATTCATCTGCGTTTGGAAAAACTTTAGATGTTTTAGGTAATGATATTATTGGATTTTCAGATAATTTTCTTGTGCAAACTCGTTATCCAGATGGTGGTAGTAGTTATGTAAGTTCAGCAGTATATCTTGGATATAGAGAAGATTTAAATGCTAAATCAACGCTAAATACTGGAGTTCGTTTTACCCGTACAAATTTGAAAGCTTCATGGATAGATCAATCCATAATCATATTACCTCAAACCAATATTAAATTAGACAATTCTGCTTTTACTGCAACATTAGGTTATGTTTATAAGCCTAATAAAAACATTCAGTTAAATTCTGTTATTTCATCGGGCTTTAGATCTCCTAATATAGATGATGTAGGTCGAGTTAGAGAGAAATCAGGAAATATTACTGTGCCAAACATACATTTAAAACCTGAGTTTGCTTACAATGCTGAAATTGGAATACAAAAATACTTCAACGATAAAAAATTTAGATTTGGTTTTAATACGTATTATACTTTATTGCAACATTATATCATTAGAGATGACTTCTCAATGTATGGAAGTTCATCTCTTAGTGGGCAATTATTATATGATGATGAAATGAGTAATATAGTCGCCAATCAAAATAGGGGAAATGCATATATTTATGGGTATACAGCAAGTTATCAAGGTAAATTATCTCAATATTTTACAACAAATGGTTTTATCACTTACACCAAAGGGAGAACTTATGATTCTAAAGAACCTCTATCATCAATCCCACCCTTATTTGGTCAATTTGATGTAAATTTCATGAATAAAAAATTTCAGTTAGGTACAAGTTTACGATTTAATAGTAAAAAAGATATTGTAGACTTTAATTTTACTGAACATATAGATAATCATGATTTAACTCCCATTATTAATGAAAACGCTGTAGAAGATATTGATAAATATTTTGGCTCACCAAGCTGGGTAACATTAGGCTTTAATAGTAGCTATACATTTAACAAAAATTGGAAGTTACAAGGAATAATTAGTAATATATTTGATCAACATTATAGAGAATTTGCTTCTGGTATATCTGCGCCAGGAAGAAACTTTTCTTTTTCTTTAATTACTATTTTTTAGTCTTTCTATTTCCTTCATTATCAAATTCTTCATTTAATTTTTTTTCAACGCTAATGATAGCAATTAGCAATGTAAAAATCATAAAAGCCATTGGTAACCAAAGAAGTATTAAAGGTTCATTTATAAAAATCATTAGTATCATTACTAATAGTGCAATTCCTGAATACTTTAGAAGAGTGATACAAAACAAACTGTTTGCAAAGTTCCAAATATCATCATTTAGCATCGTTCGGTTAGTTCTATATCCATAGATATAGTTTATTTTTTTTGGCGGGAAAAAATAGAAGATAATGCTCATAAGAAAAAGCAATCCATTCACACTTAATACATAGGTAAAAGCATTCATACTACTTATTTTTTAATGGTCTTAATAATCCTTCTTGTGCAACAGTAGCTATTAATATACCATCTCTGGTGAAAATATTTCCGGTAGCTAAACCTCTAGCTCCAGAAGTACTTGGTGAAACAACAGAAAATAACATCCAGTCATTAAAATCAAAATCTCTAAAAAACCACATTGAATGATCTAAGCTAGCCATTTGTGTATTTCCTATGCTAGCTCTACTAGCATTTGGCTTTAATGCTGCATTTAAAATATTATAATCTGAAATGTAGGTCAGAATTTGATGTTTTAATGATAGTTCTAAGTTTGAAACATCTCCTTTTAATTTAAACCACATATCTTCAACTGCCGGTAGATCTTTTCTTTCCATAGGATTTAAAACATGAACGGGTTTAAAGTCTATAGGTCTTTCAATACTCAAAAAGTCTCGAAGCTGAGTAGGGATAAATTCTCCATATTGAGACAGTAAATCACTCCAGCTTAAAAGTTCTTCTGGTTGTTTGATCGATTTTTTTATGGGCTCTTGATGCTCGTATCCCTCCTCTTTTTTGTGAAATGAAGCAGCAAGTATAAAAATAGTACTATTCTTTTGGATGGCTGTTACTCTTCTAGTGGAGAAACTTCCCCCATTTCTCATTTCAGTAACTTTAAAAGTTATAGGAATGTTTAGATCGCCTGGAAGTAAGAAATAAGAATGAAGAGAATGAACAAAACGATCATTAGGGATGGTTTGATATGCCGCATGTAAAGCTTGAGCTAAAACTTGACCACCAAAAACTCTTGAGTTACCAATAGTTTTACTTTTGCCTGTATAGGTTTTAGAATCCTCTTTTTTTAATGTTAGGATATCAACTAAATCATCAATTGTCTTCATGAATTTTATTATCTATTTTAAATGGAAATTTTTGGTTGAACTTAGTTGGCTGAATCTTCAGCAAAAATAATTTTAAAAATTTATTTCTGATTGATTTTTTATGACGAATATACACTGTTAAGTGTTGAGGTATAGCTCCAACGGAACTTTTAATCTCACTTGCAGTTCTGCCAAAGTTTAAAATTTTAATTTTATTATCTATGGCAATCTTTATATAATCATATAACATTCTTTGATATATAGCATGTTGTTTATTGAGTTCATAATCTATTCCAACAAAATGAGCATCTAAATGATTTTTATTAATCATTCCAGACATAAATCCTACCATATTATTGTCAATCCAGTAGGATTTTAGGATGTAAGATTCTCCTAATTTTTTTTTAAAACTCTTATAGGTTTGTAATTTGAACTCCCCTAAATTAAAATCAGCTTTTGATACAACCTTTTTATACAATTCAGTCATTTTTAATAGATGTTCATCAAAATTTAAAAGAGTAATTTCTTTTGTGATCAAACCATTACTAAGTTTCATAGCTTTTTTAGCTTTTACTCTAAATTTTGTTTTTAGAACAGCTAAGTAATCCTCAAAATTTTGCCATTTAGGATTAATTTCTAAAATCATATTTGGTTCAATATTAAAAGAATAATAACCCAAACTAATAAGTTCATTAGCTATAGGTAATGATTCAATCATAAAATCTTTCATCATGAATATATCAATTGGATTTTCTTGATAATTATTTTCTGTAAAATGAAGAATCCCCTTAGATATTTCCCTTAAAATTAATCTTTTATTTTCGTCTTTTTTTATGAAAATACCATGCTCACCACTTACAAATGGGTTTCCACAGTTAATTATTTTTATTGGTTTTTCTTTTGGAATAATAGTTAATCTTCTTCCAATAGAAGTAATTTTTTTAAATAGGCTAGATGTATCCTTTTCTATTGTTTCTAAATGAAAGTTAATTATTTGAATATTGGCAATAGCAATTGCTTTTTCATCTTTATTTTTTAGCACAACATAAAAAAAAGACAAATGAGAATTGTGTTTTTCTATAGCCTCTAAGTATTTTGATGAAAAATATAAGTTGTGAGAACAATTTAGTTCTTCCCAAACAAAATTTGGAATTTCAGAGGCTTTATTGAAAACTGATATTAGATAATTGTTAGAGTTTAATTCCAAAAATTTTTATTTTTATTTATTCTAAATAAATGTTTATTTTTGTGATATACTATTTTATAATGATTGTATTTTACAGTTTAGAAAATCCGATAATAAAATTTACAAATATATCATCTGTTTGTAATAATAGTTGTACTTCCAATTGTATAAAACCTAAAAATAAATGTTGTTTTAAGTATAAAAAAAAGGGCATCAACTGTAAACGATGCCCAAATATTTTTTTGAGAGAAGCTTCTTAATTTCACAACATTATAATGTGAAATAAAGTTTGGCTATTATTTAAAAGCATTCAAGCCCGTAATATCTAATCCTGTAATTAGTAGATGAATATCATGTGTACCTTCATAGGTAATTACACTTTCTAAATTCATGGAGTGACGCATAATAGAATATTCACCACTGATTCCCATACCTCCTAATATTTGCCTTGCTTCTCTTGCAATATTAATTGCCATGTCTACATTATTTCTTTTTGCCATAGAGATTTGAGCAGTTGAAGCTCTTCCTTCATTACGTAAAACCCCTAAACGCCAAGTTAACAATTGTGCTTTGGTAATTTCGGTAATCATTTCGGCTAATTTTTTTTGTTGTAACTGAAATTGACCTATTGGCTTTCCAAACTGCAAACGTTCTTTACTATAACGTAATGCAGTATCATAACAATCCATAGCAGCTCCTATGGCTCCCCATGCAATTCCATAACGTGCAGAATCTAGACATCCTAAAGGAGCACCTAATCCAGACTTATTTGGTAATAAATTTTCTTTTGGAACTTTTACATTATCAAAAATCAACTCCCCTGTAGATGAGGCTCTTAAAGACCATTTGTTGTGAGTTTCTGGAGTAGAAAACCCCTCCATACCCCGTTCTACAATAAGCCCATGTATTCTTCCTTCTTCATTTTTAGCCCAAACAACAGCAACTTGTGCTAAAGGGGCATTAGAAATCCACATTTTTGCACCATTTAAAAGATAATGATCGCCCATATCTTTAAAATTGGTTGTCATTCCTCCTGGATTAGATCCGTGATCGGGTTCAGTTAACCCAAAACATCCCATCCATTCACCTGAGGCTAATTTTGGCAAATATTTATTTCTTTGTATTTCGTTTCCATATTTCCATATGGGATACATAACTAAAGAGGATTGAACAGAAGCTGTAGATCTAACACCTGAGTCACCTCTTTCTATTTCCTGCATTATTAAACCATAGGAAATTTGATCTAAGCCTGCACCTCCATACTCTTCAGGGATATAAGGCCCGAAAGCACCTATATCTGCCAAGCCCTTAATAATTTGCTTTGGAAATTTAGCATTTTGAGCATATTCCTCAATGATAGGAGATACATCTCTTTTTACCCAATCTCTTGCAGCTTCTCTAACTAACTTATGTTCTTCGGTTAGTAAATCATCAATTTGATAGTAATCAGGGGCTTGAAATAAATCTGGTTTCATGTTTTTTGATTTGCTTACAGACTTCAAATTTAAAGAATAGATGTTAATTTAGACAAGTTTTAAATATTTATTTACTGGTTAATAAATTTTGACAGCAATACGTGAAAATGATGTACCCCCTTTTCTCGTTTGGGTGAAAATCGTCCAGCTCTATAAAATGATGAACGAACACCTTTTTGTACATTTTCTACTACTATTTCATCTTCTTTTTCTACTTTTTCAAGATTACTTCCTGCACCTTTATTAAGTTTAGAAGGATCTAAGACATAGCTAATAAAAGAAACCTTTGTTTTGCTTATCTCTAAAGGGTTTACAATATTAATAGACAAGCCCCAAGGATAGAAGTTGAACATTATATTAGGGAAAACCCAAAAATAATATGCAGCAACTCTCTTTCCGTAGTCTATATGATTTTTAGGAAATTCAAAGATATCTGTAGCTTCATCTGAATAGCCAATTTGCAAATTACAATGGTCATAAATAATTGTCTCATAACTGCCATAATCTAATACTTCGTTAAGACTTTCATGAACAAAAGGAACATGAAATCCTTCCAAATAGTTATCACAGTAAAGTGCCCAGTTAGCATCAATTAAAAAGTCTTTTTGAAGTGTTTTTTCTAGTTTAAATTTATCAATAGGTAAAAAACCTATTCTTTCATTCATAATATTGATCACTTCTTGAAAATCAAAACTTGGATTAAGCCCTGCAAATAAAAGATGTCCCCATTGTTTTAATGGAAATTTATGAAGATGATCACAAGGTCTTGGAAAGTTTTTAGCATCAGTAAATTCAGGCATAAATTCAAACTTACCGTGTAGATTAAATCGTCTACCATGATATGAGCAAGTTAGTTTTTTTGTAGCCTTGGAGGTTAATGCTAGTAAATTTCCTCTGTGAGTACAAACGTTTGTGAGACAACTGATAAGGCCATCTTTATCTTTGGTTAATAAGAGAGGTTCAGTTAAAAAACCATCTAATAACGTGAATGGATGAACTGATTCCGGTTTATTAACTAGGCTTTCATCACCTATCCATTGCCAAGATTTTAAAAAAACTTTTTCTTTAATTGTTTCAAAAATATTGGGATCCTTATAAAAAATTGCAGGAAGCGTTTCTGCTTTTGTGATATCTGAATTGATTTTAAACCTCATTTTTAGTTGTTAAATTAAATTGTATCTTTCAAAAGTTTGATTTTAAAATTACATAAATTAAATGAGTTCTGGTTACAAAAAAATTGGTTTGATAACAACAACGTCTTTGGTTGTTGGAAATATGATAGGTGCAGGGATATTTATACTTCCAGCTTCTTTGTCAACTTATGGAGCTATTAGTCTATTAGGATGGGTTTTTACTGCCTCAGGCGCCATAATTTTAGCTAAGATATTTAGTAATTTAAGTAAGATTATTGTAAATAAAAGCGGAGGTCCATATGTTTATTCAAAAGAGGGTTTTGGAGACTTTATAGGCTTCTTAGTGGCATGGGGATATTGGATTTCCACATGGATTAGTAATGCTGCAATAGCCATTGCTATTATAGGAGCATTAAGTTTCTTTTTTCCAATTTTAAAAATAAACTCATTATTAGCAGTTAGTATTGGATTGTTTATGATTTGGTTTTTTACTTGGATTAATTCCAAAGGAGTAAGAGTTTCAGGTAAAATTCAAGTCATTACTACGGTATTAAAAATACTTCCATTACTATTCGTTATTTTTTTTGGAATCTTTTTTTTTAGTTTCGATAACTTTCCAAAATTTAATTTAACAAGAGAAACTGATTTTACTGCATTTTCATTGGTAGCAGCATTAACATTATATGCTTTTTTAGGTCTAGAATCTGCCAGTATACCTGCTGAAAATATAAAAAATCCATCAAAAATAGTTCCTAAAGCAACCATGTTAGGTACTATTATTACTACTTGTATTTATATTTTAGGAACCATTGTTTTATTTGGGATTTTACCCACAGAAACTTTGCAAAATTCTCCAGCTCCTTTTGCTGAAGCAGGACAAGTTATTGGGGGTAAATATGCAGGTTACTTTGTTGCCATAGGAGCTATAATTTCTGGTATGGGAGCATTAAATGGATGGATTTTAATATTAGCTCAAATCCCTATGGCAGCTGCGAAAGATGAGATATTTCCAAAAATTTTTAAAAAAAACAACAAAAAAGAGGCTCCTATTTTAGGGCTTATTATTGGAAGTTCATTAAGTTCCTTAATTATGTTAATGAATTTTTCAGAGAGCTTGGTTACCCAATTTACTTTTATGGTAAATCTAACTGTATTAGCCTGTTTGGTTCCTTACTTGTTTGTTTCAGCAGCCTACGTTATCATAGTCATTCAAAAATATACATTCAAGAATAGCATCCTAAAAACAGTTGTTTTGGGTCTTTTAGGGTTTTTATATTCTTTATGGGCTATATACGGTTCAACTGCAGAAGTTGTTTTTTATGGATTTTTATTATTATTGCTTGGAATCCCATTTTATGTTTTAATGCAATGGAATAAATCTAAAGGAAAATGAAAGAAACTCATCATTCGGAATATTTGAAATTAGCAACTCTATATTTAAAATCTGCTGAAAGTTCATTTCATTCAGAAAAGCGGCTTTCAGAACAATGGAAAGAATTACAGTATCTCTCTAAACCTTGCTATGAGGAAGCTTTAAAAGAATATCACAAGTTTCAATTATTTCTTGCCAATAAAAATATAGAATTATCTTTTTTTCCTGAGCATGAGCAAACAGGAATAGATTCTATTTATTGTAGAGATGCTTCAATTGCTACAGATTTTGGAATGATCATATGTAATATGGGGAAGAAAGGAAGAGTAAATGAACCCAAAGCTCAATTAGAGGCTTATCAAAATAATAATATAGATATATTGGGAGAGATTAAATTTCCAGGTACTTTAGAAGGAGGAGATGTAGCTTGGTTAGATCAAAAAACGTTGGCTGTAGGGCATACCTACAGAACAAATGAAGAAGGGATTCATCAATTAAAATCTTTATTGTGCCCCAAAGGGATTGAAGTCATTGTTGTAGAACTACCCCATTATAAAGGCAAAGAAGATGTTTTTCATTTGATGTCTATTTTAAGCCCTGTTGACAAAAATTTAGCTGTAGTTTATTCTCCGTTAATGCCTATTAAATTTAGAAATGAATTGCTATATAGAGGTTTTCAATTGATTGAAGTTCCGGATGAGGAATTTGAATCTATGGGTTGTAATGTATTAGCATTAGCTCCTAGAAATTGTTTAATGGTTAATGGAAATCCAATAACAAAAAAATTACTTGAAAATGCAGGATGTCAAGTTTTTAGTTACGGGGGTTATGAGATTAGTGTAAAAGGTGGTGGTGGCCCCACCTGTTTAACACGTCCAATGAAAAGAATTATTTTGTAAAAGGTACTTTCTTATATTTGGAAATAATGTCTTAGATGCTCTTTGTCTCTAAACCCTTTTATGTAAGTTTGTAAGGATGAACAATACGTTAGGTAAAAAAGAAAGATTAAAAAGTCAAAAACTCATTGGGAGACTTTTTGAGGAAGGGACTTCTATAAAAATTTTTCCTTTTAGGTTAGTTTATATTTTTACAGAAAAAACGTATTTGCAGTCCTCGTTTTCAGTTCCAAAAAGAAATTTTAAAAAAGCAGTAGATAGAAATAGGATTAAAAGATTGATTAAAGAAGCTTATCGACTAGAGAAAAACAATATATTTAAAACATCAAATTATAATTGTGTTTTTATGATTACTTTTCTTGGTAACAAAGAGCCAGCATTCTCTGAAGTTCAAAAAAAAATCCGAGAACTTTTAAAATTATTTATTGAAACACAAACAACAAAAGAAAATGAATAATTTCTCAATAAAAAAACAGTTTCTCTTTGCGCTAATTATTGCATCTATTTCCCTTTCTTTTTCATTCAAATCAAATTTTTTTGAAGTTGCTAAACAGTTGGAGATTTACACAACATTATTTAAGGAATTGAATTTATATTATGTAGATGAAATTAACCCTGCTGAATTTACAAATAAAGCAATTAAAAATACGTTAAAAGAATTAGACCCCTATACAAATTATTTTGACGAACAGGAAGTTGAAGAAGCAAGAATTAGAAGAGAAGGAGAGTATTCGGGAATTGGTGTGTCAGTTTTTTATGATCAAAAAGGGATTACATTAAATGAAGTTTATAAAGGCTACGAAGCCGATAAAAAAGGTCTAAAAGCAGGAGATATTATTATAAAACTAGGGAGTCAATCTCTCAAAAATATGGATAGGGATCAACTTTCACAAATGTTAAAAGGTGCACCAAACACATCTTTAGAGATCTCTATTCTTAGACAAGGAAAAGTCATAGAAAAAACTATTGTTACTGAAAAAATTGAAATAAACCCTGTACCCTTTTATGATTTGATTGACCAAGAAACAGGGTATATAGTTTTAACTAGGTTTAATCAAAAAGCTTCTTCAGAGGTTAAAAAAGCTTTTCTTGATTTAAAGAAGAGAGGGATGAATACGTTAATTTTTGATTTAAGAAATAATCCAGGAGGTTCTTTGGGTGAGGCGATAAAAATCTCGAATTTTTTCTTGCCAAAAGGAAGTAAAATTACATCAACTAAAGCTAAAGTTAGAAAATGGAGTACTACTTTCAACGCATCAAAAGTTCCTTTAGATTTAGAAATCCCTCTCACTATTTTAGTTAACGAAAGTTCAGCTTCAGCCTCTGAAATAGTTGCGGGTGCACTTCAAGATTATGATAGAGCAGTTATTGTAGGTGAACGTTCTTTTGGAAAGGGATTGGTTCAGCGCTACAGAAACCTATCATATGGGACTCAGCTCAAACTCACCATTTCTAAATATTATACACCAAGTGGAAGATGTATTCAAGAATTAGATTATGCTAACAGAGATGAAAAAGGAATAGTTCCAAAATTTTCAGATGGAACTGTTACTGCTTTTCGCACAAAAAATGGAAGAGTTGTCTATGATGGAGGAGGAATTACACCTGATGTGGCAGTTGGCTTTTCAAAAAGAAATGAATCCACTAATAAATTATTAAAATCAAGAGCAATTTTTAACTTCACAACAGATTTTTATTATAAAAACCCAACAATAAGTTCAATTGAAAATTTTTCTTTTTCTTCATCAAACTTTAAAAGTTTTTTGAACTACATCAAAACTTCTGACACTACTTTTAAAACTTCTCAAGAACAACTCTTTTTGGATGCATTTAAATCATCTTCAAAGCCAGACTTGATTTCTTCTGAATATCAAGAAATAAAAAAGAAATTGCTTGAAGAAAAAGTTGGTAAACTTTTAGAGGATAAAGATTTTATATCAGACCAAATAATTGATAATATTTTAATTAGATATTATTATAAGAAAGGGACTTATCAAAAAAAATTAAAAAAAGACAAAGTACTTCTTGAGGCATTCAAAATTCTTAAAAATAAAACCCAATATGCCAATATCTTAAATGAGGCTTAATTTTAGCCGAATTACCTATCTTTACAGATTAAAACACTATGTTACAAACCAATCATAAAGAAAGAACTAGGGCGCAAGAATCAACAAACGCAATTGAACGTTTGTACATATCTATGCGACATTTGTTTAGTAGAGGTTTTTATAAACCGATGGGTGTTTCAGGTGAGACTTTACGCAAATCACTATTGCTTCTTCGCCCTGAAATTTATGGGTCTATTGCAGAGGAGAGAATAGAGTTAAATGGATTGATTTATGTTATAGAACGCTTGCCGGAGGGAATTGAGGAGTGTCAATTTATAAACCTTACAGCTGATGAGCGTTATAATAAATCACATTTTAAGGTAATTGTTCCTCCTAAAAGAAGAAGAAACTGCTATAGAATTGATAAAGATCAAATGAATATTGAGATTACTAGGGGGCGATCAGAAATCTATGACATTTTAACGCACCTTACTTTTTTATTTATAGAATCTCATAAAATAAAAGACCGTGTTTTATTAAATATTAAAGGAGATGTTACCCGTGAATGGAAAAACTTAGAAGAGGTTGTTCTTCATCACAAAAAAATTTCTGAAGAAGAAAGAGAAGTTACAAAAGTTCATTTAGCAAGCATATTGGGTAGAACTTATGATGAAATTGCCGATACTTATAAATCCTTTTACTCCTCAGAAAATCCAGATCGTTTTTTTCAAATCATATATTGGTTAGGGAAACTTGCTATTACTGAAAGCTTTAATCAACAAAAAAGAGCTATTAATTTTAGTTCTGTTTTAAGAGAAGAGATTGGGCATCATATCTATGGTGAGATCTGGGCAAATAATATTAAAAAAATATTGAAAGATAATAATCTTTTAGAAAGACCAATACACATCATTAGTGCAAACATGCATAGTGTTCTTAATACTATTTATGCAACTTGTGCGTTATCATCAATAGCAAAAGGTAAAGAAGGATTTGAATTGTACGAGATATTGAGTAATAGTGATAGTAAACCGCTACAGAAAAAAGTAAAAGAATACGCGTCTGAAAATGGGTTGATTTACATAAAAGATACCTCAGGAACCAACATTAATGTTCAGGTCATAGACACTAAAAAGGTAGGTCTTGATAAACCACAATTTAAAAAAGAAAATACTGAAGGTGAATACCCGGTAATTATTGTAATGGATTATGCTTTTGGTGAGCAAGCCTATGAAACCATGGACGAATTATTAAAGCCTTATAAAGAAAATAAAAGTTCAATTCATTTAAATGTTGAATCTATATCAATTATGGGTAAAGCTGGAATTTTAGAAGGAGGAAAAGGAGACATTATGATTCCTTCTGCACATATTTTTGAGGGCACAGCAGATAATTATCCATTTACAAATCAATTGACCAAGGAAGATCTTGAAGGTTTTGGAGTAGCTTCTTTTGATGGCGCCATGGTTACGGTGCTAGGAACTTCTCTTCAGAATAAAGATTTACTTAAATTTTTCCATGATTCTACATGGAATGTAATTGGTTTAGAAATGGAAGGAGCCCATTATCAAAAAGCGATTCAGGCTGCTTCTAAAATACGTGGGAATATATCTGAAAATGTAAAAGTGCGTTATGCGTATTATGCTTCAGACAACCCCCTAGAAACTGGAGCTACTTTAGCCTCAGGTGGGCTAGGAATGTCTGGTGTAATTCCAACATATGCAATCACAAAAAAAATACTAGAACAAATTTTTAATACTTAAACTAATTAAAGAAATAATATGTCAACAAAAAAGCAAAACAATGATGAAGAGTTAGACCTAGGGTCTTTATTCACTGTTATCGGTAAAGGATTTAAAAATTTTTTTAATTTTATTGGAAATATTTTTAAGGGAATATTCCATAGATTAATTTTAATTTTAATTTTTTTTAAATTACATGTTTTAAAATTTAGTACAGCTGTTTTAATTGGTGGAATAGTAGGATTTTTTCTAGAAAACAACAAAGAAACCAAGTTCAGCTCTAATTTGATTGTTAAGCCTAATTACGAGAGTACACAACTACTTTACGAAAATATTAATTATTATAATGATTTAGTAAAGCAACAAAACACAAAACACTTAGCATCCATTTTTGAAATTGATTCTACGAAAGCAGCATCATTAAGAAAGTTTGAAATTACCCCATTAATTAATTCAAACGATATTATAAATGCGTACGATGAATTTATATTAGATGTTGATACATTAACAGTAAAAAGTTATGATTTTGATAATTTTGAAGCAAGTTTTACTGATTATGATTATTTAGTTCACAACATAAAAGTAGAGGCTACAGTTAGTGATATTTTTAATGATTTAGAGAAAATAATTATTAATTCTATCGAAAAAAACACCTTCTTTAATAAAATTAAAAATCTAACCAGAGAAAATCTTAATAGAAAAGATTCTATTTTAAAAGCTAATTTTATAGAGGTTGACTCTTTACGTAATGTCTATATGAGAGCAATTTTAGATGGATCTAAAAATAACTCAAATGGTACAAATATAGATTTAGGAAGTAAAAGCAACATAAATAAAGAAAATGATTTATTTGAAATTGACAGAAAAATCATTAATGATTTGAATCAAACGTATCAAGATATTGCTACCAAATCAGAAATTATTAATATCATTTCTAATTTTAAATCTGAGGGTTCAGAAATAAAAGGAATTACCAAAAATTTAATTTTTATTATGGCAGTTTTAGCATTTTTATTTACCCTGTTTTTAATTCTACTTTATGATCTTAATAAGTATTTGGAGGATTATAAAAAGTAAATAATTGAATAAAAAATTCGATTAAGTACATTTTTATATTAATTCCAAATAAAATCCTGAAAATTAACTCATGTCATTAAGTAACTTAAAAGATAAAATTAAGGGTACAGTATTTAAAAATTATCTTTATTTATTGATGATACAAGGGGCAAATTTTATTTTACCTTTAATTACAATTCCATATTTAGTTAGAACATTAGGTATTAATAAATTTGGAATAGTAATGGTTGCTCAGTCGTTTGCTATACTTTTAACCATTATCACTGAATTTGGCCTTGACCTGAGTGCCACTAGGCAAGTAGCTTTGATAAAAAATGATAAAAAGAAGGTTTCTCAATATTTTTTTGATGTTTTTTTTTTAAAGATGGTTTTGGTTATCATAGCCTTTATAATTTTAGCTTTTTTCATTTTTTTTGTAGATAAATTCTCTCGAGAATACCTGGTGTATTTCTTCAGTTTTGGAATGGTTTTTGGTCAGGCAATATTCCCAGCTTTTTTTTTCCGAGGCATTGAAGAAATGAGAATTATTACAATAATTAACGTCTTGGCTAAAGTTATTTTCACCATTTCTGTTTTCGTAATAATCAAAAACCAAGAAGATTATCATTATGTGCCAATTTTAAATGGTTTAGGATTTATTTTGTCAGGTTTTTTAGGATTTATTTTTAGTTTAAAATATGTTAGTTTAAAGAAGCCTATTTTTAATAAGACTATAAGTATTGCAAAAGAAAGCTTTAGTTTGTTTTTATCAAATATGGCCGTGAGTTTTTACACAAACATAAACACTTTGATAGTTGGAGTTTTTATTTCAGATACTTTAGCGGGAGTTTATTCAAGTATGGAAAAGTTAGTAGTAGCAACTAAAAGTATGTATGTTCCATTATATCAAGCACTATTCCCCAACTTAGTTGTAAAAGATAAAAAAACTATTGTTAGTATTATTAATAAAATGAAATATTATATGGGAGGATTTGGAGTGATAATTTCTTGCATAATTTTTCTATTCGCTGCAGATATTTTAAAACTAATATATAATGATGAATTGATAACAAGTTATTATATAATTTTTCAAATTTTAGGACTTATCGGATTCCTGTCTTCTTTAAACATGTTATATGTAAGTTTATTTTTTCCTGCAATTAAAGCATTTAATCAACGTCTAAAGATTTTATCTATGGGCGGAGTCTTTAATGTTATTTTGGTGATAACACTTGTACAATATTATTCAATTTATGGAGTTGCAATATCTGCAACTGTCTCAGAATTATTTATTTTAATTGTAGCATTTTATCTCTACAGAAAAAAGGTTAGTAAATTAGTAGTGAAATGATAAATTTATACCATAACAACAATTAGTAATAATAAAATTTATATTTAATTAAAAATTGAAATGATATTATCTCTTTTTACAGGTTTACTTATACTTTACATTTGTTGGCGGAGACCTATTGCTGGTTTGGCTGTATTAATGCAAATTAATCTTATTAGAGCTATTGTTTCCTTAGATTTTAATAATCTCTGTTTCAGATGTATTAATGAATCTGATATCTTATTAGGTGCTGTTATACCTTTATTAGGCTTTGTATTGATATTAATAAGACTATATAGTAAAAACAAAAATTTAAAGTTCAGATTGAGTTTTATTGATGTTTTTTTTGTCCTTGTAATCTTTACCCTTTTTTACAGTTCAATTTTTAGTGCAAATTTTACTGCCTCTGTAGCTTATACAGGCAGATTCATTCTTTTAGCTTCATCATACTACTTTGTTACTAAGATCACTATATTAAATGCTGAGGAACCAGATAAATTAATAATAGATTTTCTAAAGGTCACATTAATTTTAGGGTTTTGTCTTGGTGTAATTAGTCTGATTCTTTTATCATTTAGTGATGGTTTTGTAGATAGATTAACAATACCAGGTGTTCACCCAATTCCTTTTAGCCAATTAATTGGTTTTGCTGTTTTAGTAATTATTTCATCATTAATTATAGATAAAAACTTATTACCCATTAATATTGGAAGTTTAGTGTCAAGAGGACTTTTATTAGTTTTTTTATTAATGATACTATTTGCCTCAAATACAAAAGGAATCCTTTTAAGTATAATAATATCCATGTCTATAATGCTATATCTAAAAGGGTTTAAGATTAGTAAAAAATTATTAATATTAATGTTTGTAGTTATTATACCTTTAATCTTTTATGTAGTTTCTTCGATTGGTTATGAAAGTTTATTTGAAAGATTATTTAGATCTTTAGGAGATAATTCTATTAATCATAGGTTGTTATCTTATCCAGAAAGTTTTGAAATATTTATGAGATTCCCTCTAACTGGATCAGGTCCTGGAGCATATGATGTTTTTGGTTATTTACCTTATCCTCACAATTTTTTCCTAGAGAATATTGCTCAATATGGTATTTTAGGTGTAATCATTAATATCTATTTTCTCTTTATGTTATATATAATTTTTGAAATTTCAAATAGAACAAAACATAAGAATTTTATCTTTTCTCTACTATTTATCTTAATTGTTTATTTTTTCACGGAGACTATGGTTAGTTTTACTCTTTGGATGCATAAGGGTCTTTATCTTTCATTAGGATTGTTTTCAGGGTATTATTTTAATAAGAATAAAAATAGGTTAAAACTAAAAGAAAATATTACTGAATGATAAAAGCTCAAAAAACGATATATACTAACCTTGTCTTATTAGGGGTTTCATTATTTGGGATTTATCCATTAATTCCCCATAAATTTGAAAGTATAAGTGTTTTTTTATTAGCGTTGTGTTCTTTGATTTATAGAATTAAAGTGCCAAAAAATAGTATATTCAAAAAAACATTTCTTATAGTAAGTTCAATATATTTTATTTTGTTTTTGAGTGTGTTTTTTTCAGAGGACATCTCAAGAGGCTTAAAAAAGATGGAGACTACATTAAGTTTATTAGCCTTTCCAATTATATTTTACCTTTTACTTGGGAAATCTATAGTAGATCACTTTAAAATAAAGTTGTTGTTTTTAAAAGCTTACTATATAAGTTGTTTAATCTTTACTACAATTTCTTTTTATTTATTTGAAATTTATGAAAACTCAAAATATGTAACAAAAGATTCAAATTTTTATAGAATTGCAATTTTTGACAATTCATATATTGGTGAGCACCCCATTTATGTATCGATTTTTATTTCTATAGCCATAATTTTTGGTTTTTCTTTTTTTGATAGAGAAAAAAAAATATCTTTTAAAAATTTTTTAATAGCATTTGCTCAATGTTATTTATTATCCCTATTGCTGATGTTAATGAGTAAGGGTGTTATTTTAAGTCTTTTAATGGTATTTATTATAATGCTTATAAAACAAAAAGGCTTGACTAAAATTCATTTTTTTAGTTTGGCAATAATTCTAATTACTTTTTTTGTCTTAATTCCTTCAGAAAACAACCGTTTTAAAGAAATTATAAATATAAATACTTACAAAAAGTTAGATGAAAATAATTCTACTAGTATTCGATTTATTAACTACAAATGTGGACTAAAATCATTAATGAAAAGTCCTATTTATGGTTATGGAATTGGAGATGTTCAAGAACAACTGGATCTATGCTACCAGGAAGAAAACACTAATTTTCCAAAAAAAAGATATAATACTCATAATCAGTATTTATTTATATGGCTGTCTAGTGGGATAATTGGATTTATAACTTTTATAGTTATACTATTTTATTATTTTAAAAAATCAATACAATTTAAAGACGATGTTATGTTTTCCATTTTAGTCTTATATAGTTTTACATTTTTATTTGAAAATGTTTTAAGTAGACAGTCTGGAGTAATTTTCTTTTGCTTTATCATTAATTATTTTTTGTGGAATAATTTTAACAAAAAAAAGACTCTTTCTTCACATGAATAAGTTCATTATTTTACAAACAGTATCTCCAAGTTACAGGAATAAATTTTTTGATTACTTAAGTAGTATCTTAAAGGATGATTTTGATTTATATAGCGGGGAGTATTATTTTGAGAAATCTGTAACTAGTGATTTATCATATCCCAAAAGAAAAAAAATTACAAACTTTTTTTTTCTTAACAGGAAGTTCTTATTTCAATTTGGGATGTGGTCAATTATTCTTCGAAAGAATACGTTAGTTTTAGAAATGAACCCAAGAATAATATCCAATTGGATTATTTTACTAATAAGAAAAATTCTAAATAGAAAAACAGTATTGTGGGGTCACGCATGGCCAAGAGCTGGTGAAAACAGTTATTCTGACAAGATTAGACATCTAATGAGGTTGATGGGTACTATTATTATAGTATATACCAAAACTCAGCAAAAAGAATTAAAAGAAAAAATGCCCAATAAAAAGATATACTTTGCAAGTAACTCTTTATACCGAGTTGATGAAATGAAAACTAATGATTCAAATTCATCGATTAATAATATGATTTATGTAGGAAGGTTAACCGCAAATAAAAAGCCACTTTTATTTATTAAAAGTTTTCATAAAATTTATAATAAGTTACCTAAAAACATTAAATTATCTATGATTGGTGATGGGCCTGAAAAACAAGAAATTTTACAATATATTAAACAAAATAATTTACAGTCTAGTGTTGAAATACTTGGTCATATAGATGATTATGAAATTTTAAAGGAATTATATTTTTCTTCACTTTTTAGTGTTTCACCCGGGTATGTTGGATTGTCTGTTACTCAAAGTTTTGGATTTGGAGTTCCTATGATTGTGTCTAAACACGAAAATCATTCTCCTGAGATTGAGGCTGTTAAAGAAGGTGAAAATGCAATTTATTTCCAAACAGATAATATAGAGAGCCTTAGTGAAAAGATTCATTATATGTATGAATTTAAAGACAAATGGATTAATAAAAGAAAAAATATTGTAGAAGATTGCCAGACAAATTACTCCATTGAAGTAATGGGTTTACCTTTTATTGAGGTTTATAATAAAAATTAATAGGTATAGATTTGAAAGAAAAAAAATCAATTTTATTGATAGGCCCCTTCCCAGAGCCTGTTTCTGGTGTTTCTCTTGCAAATCAAGTAGTAAAAGATATTTTAAGAGAGGACTCATGTTTTGAAGTAGATTTAATTAATACTTCTTATTCAAAATTTGATGAAAAATTAGGTGAATTTACAATTAAAAAGTTTTTTTTCTATTTATATCAAAGCTTTAAGTTTATAAAAATATTCAACAACAGAATTATATTTATAACTCCAGGACAAACATTTTATGGAGTATTAAAATATGCTTTTTTTATTATTTTAAGTTCAATATTAAAAAAGGAATTAATTATACATGTTCATGGTAACTATTTGAGACAGGAATATAATTCTTTGAAAGGGATTCAAAGATGTGTATTTTATTTTTTAGTTTCAAGATTTACCAAAGGAATAGTCTTATCTAATTCATTAAAAGAAAATCTTACTCCTTTTATAGATAAAAGCAAGATTTTTTGTTTACCAAATTTTGCTCAAGACTATTTATATGAAGAAGAAAAGAAATTAGTTAATGATGAATTAAGAATTTTTTATCTAAGTAATTTAATGAAAGAAAAGGGGATTATTTGTTTATTAAAAGCATTGAAAAATTTAGAGGGAAGGAGTATAATGTATAAGGCTAAAATTGCAGGAAATATAGACGAGAAGTTTTCTAAAGAAATTTTTAAATTACTTAATCAATTAGAACATACCGATTATATAGGTATTGTTAATGGAGAGGCAAAAAAAAATCTTTTAGGATGGGGGAATGTATTTGTGCTTCCAACTTTTTATAAAATGGAAGGACAGCCAATTTCTATATTAGAGGCTATGGCAACAAAAAACCTGGTAGTAACTACAAACCATGCAGGTATTTTAGACATTTTTAAAGATAAAGTTAATGGATTTTTAGTTCAAAAAAACAATATCAAAAGTATTCAAGATATATTAACTTATCTTGCAAAAAATAAAAGTGAAATAAAAAAAATAGCAACGCATAACAAAGAATATTTTTTAGAGAATTTCACTGTCAATACTTTTAAAGAAAATTTGATAAAAATCATTAAATAATGTTGTTTCAAGATTTAAAAACATTCAAACTGCCCAAAAATTTTAGGGGTAGAAATGCTTTTATAGTTCAATTATGGTGGTTAGTTCAGTCTATTTTATTTAGAACGTCTCCTCAATTTATGTATGGATGGAGAGTTTTTTTATTACGTTTATTTGGAGCTAAAATTGGAAAAAAAGTAATTATAAGATCTTCAGTAAAAATTACATATCCATGGAAATTAAGTATTGGTAATTATAGTTGGATAGGTGACGATGTTGATCTATACACTCTTGGGGAAATAGACATCGGCAATCATGTAGTTATATCACAAAGGTCATATTTATGTACTGGTTCTCATGATTATTGTCAAACAAATTTTGAAATTTATCAAAAACCTATAAAAATACATGATCAAGTTTGGATTGCTACAGATGTTTTTATAGCACCAGGAGTTACAATAGATAAGGGTTCTGTGGTTGGTGTGAGAAGTTCAGTTTTTAAAAATATCCCTTCAAATAAAATATGTGTTGGTACCCCAGCAAAAATTATAAGAGAGAGAATTCGTGAATAAACTAAAAAAGATACTATTAATATCTCCTTTTTTTTACCCTGAACCTATATCAACTGGTAAATTTAATACAGAATTTGCTTTAAAACTTCAAGAAGAGGGTCATCATGTTACTGTTTTATGTTCTCATCCTTTTTACCCAGAATGGATAACGAAATTTTCATCAGAAACCCTAAAGGATATTAATATTATCAGGGGAGGTGAAAAGATTAAATACTCAAAAAAAGCCTCTCTAAGGAGGCTTGTACTTGAACTATGGTATGCATTCTTTATTTTAAAAAAAATTAACAAACATCAAAATCAAATAGATGTTATTATTCCTATTTTCCCTCCTAGTTTAGCTTTTTATTTTGCTTCCTTTTTTATCAAAAAAAAAATTAAAAAAATTGGAATTATTCATGATTTACAAATTATTTATTCAATTCAGAAAAAAGGATTTTTTAGTAATCTGATAAGTTTTTTTATAAGAAGAGTAGAAAAGTGTTGCTTTAAAAATTGTGATAAATTAATTTTTCTTTCTAATGAAATGAAAAATGAAGCAGTAAATATCTACAAGATTAGAAAAGAAAAATGTGAGGTTCAATATCCATTTACTTCTTTAGAAGATCTGCCTATTTCTAATAACCTAAAAAATATTTTACCTAAAAATCAATATAATATTGTTTATTCTGGAGCTTTAGGAGAAAAACAAAATCCTTATGAATTACTAAAAGTCTTTGATTTTGTTTCTAAAAATATATCCAATACTGTTTGTTATTTTTTTTCTCAGGGTCCAGTTTTTGAAGAATTAAAAAAGATAAATAATAATAAGAGAATACAATTTTATCCATTGGTAAAAAAAGAAGAAGTACAAGAATTATATTCAAGAAGTAGTATTCAAATTGTACCTCAATTACCCAATACTTCAAATGGTTCGTTACCATCTAAAATACCAAATATATTAGCCTCAGGAACTAAAGTATTAGTAATTACAGATAAAAACAGCGAATTAGAATTGCTTTTCAACAAGTACAATCTTCAAAAAGTAATTACTACATGGGATAGGCAAGTCATTGAATTCTCTATTAGAGAGCTTTTACATAAAAAAATTAATTTAAATGCTCAAAAAAGTATTGCTCAAAAGCTTTTTAACATCAATAGTTTAATTGGTAAGGTTATAAGTTAAATACTATATTTGTTTATCAAATGATTAACATGAAATATAGATATTCATTTTTAATAACCCCTCTTAAATTATTAATAGATTGTATATCAATATTTTTAATTATTTTTTTCATTTCAGATCCTAATTATTATAACAAAACTTTTATTGTATATATTTTATCATTTTGGATTTTATCTACGATCATAACAAAATACTATCAAGTTTATAGATTTACTAAATTTCTCAGATTACTAAGCCTAACAGTAAAACATTATTTTTTATTTATTCTTGGCTTCTTTACTTTTTTTGGAATTTATAAAGAAGGTTTTATTGTTCATAATCAATTTTTGATATTAACTTCAATACTTTCAACTACATTTTTGTTAAAAGTAATTTTTTATTTTTCTTTAAAATGGTATCGAAATCTTGGCAAAAATTTCAGAAAAGTAGTAGTGATAGGAATTGATGATTCATCAAAAAAAATCATCTCACTTTTTAATCAGAATAAAACTTTAGGATATAAGTATTTAGGCTATTTTACAAATAAAACTAAAAGTGATAAATTAGGCACAATTGAAGATAGTTTTCAATTTATTTTAGATCATACAGTTGACGAAATTTATTGTTCTTTAAATGAATTAAATAAAACTACTGTTGCTAAAATCAGATCTTTTTCAAATTCTAACAATATAATTTTAAAATTAATTCCTGATTCCAATAAACTCTACAGTAAATATCAAAATATTGAGTTTTATGACGATACTTTAGTAGTCTTAAACGTAAAAAAATTACCTTTTGAATTCAATGAGAATTATTATGTAAAAAGGGTTTTTGATATTTGTTTTTCTTTTTTAGTTTGTTTATTAATTCTCTCCTGGTTAATTCCAATATTATGGTTTCTTATTAAAATCGAATCTAAGGGCCCAGTGATATTCTCACAAAAAAGAGAAGGATTAGATGGAAAAAAATTTGTTTGTTATAAGTTTAGATCTATGAAAATTAATTCAATGTCAGATTGGGTTCATGCTGTAGAAAATGACATTAGAGTCACAAGAATTGGTTCATTCATGCGAAAAACAAGTATTGATGAATTACCTCAATTTATTAATGTCATAAAAGGTGATATGAGTGTTGTTGGACCGAGGCCACATATCCCTTCATTATCGTCAGAATATCAAAAGGATGTTGATGATTATTTTAAAAGACATGCTGTTAAACCAGGAATTACAGGCCTTGCTCAAGTAAGTGGTTATCGAGGTGAAATAAAAAAGAAGTCAGATATTAAAAATAGAGTTCGTCTCGATATTTTTTATATTGAAAACTGGTCTTTTTTATTAGATATTAAAATTATTTTAATGACAGTTTTTAATGTTTTCAAAGGTGAAGAAAACGCATATTAATGCAAGAAGAAAACCACATAACGGCCTCAATAGTAGTTTACAAACAAGACCCTGCTCAACTCCAAAAAATTATTGATGCTTTTTTAGAGTACCCATTTTCAAGAAAAATTTACATTATAGACAACTCTCCAACTGCTATTCTTAAAGAAAAAATTAATGGAGACAGAATGGATTATTTATTTCCTGGGACTAATTTAGGTTTTGGAAAAGGGCACAATACCATTCTAAATAATCTAAAAAAACAATCAACGTATCATCTCATCTTGAATCCAGATATTTGTTTTAGTTCTAAAATTTTAAAAAGATTAACTAATCAATTACAAAAAGAGAAACAACTTACTATGGTAGCACCAAAAGTTTTCTATCCATCAGGAGAATTACAATATACTGCAAGAAAATTTCCGACAGTTTTGGAGTTGTTTTGCCGTTTTATGGGAATTTTAAAAATATACACTAACAAAAAAGAATATAGAGATCAAGAGATAACAGTTCCTTTTTCTCCAGATTTTGTTCAAGGAAGTTTTATGTTGTTTAAGACAAAAGATTTTTTAGATTTAAAGGGTTTTGATGAACGCTATTTTATGTATATGGAGGATGTAGATATTTGTAGGAAAATAGACTTATCTGGGAAAAGAAAACTTTATTTCCCAGCAACAGAAATAATTCATATACACAGAAAAGGTTCTTCAAAAGAATTAAGATTATTCTTTATTCATATTTCATCAATCATAAAATATTTTATGAAATGGGGTTTTTTCAGACCGTAAAATCCATAAGAGAAAACTATCTTTGCATTACATTATTATAATATGAATATACTTATTTTAGGCTCTGGTGGAAGAGAGCATGCATTTACTTACAAACTGGTTCAAAGTAAAAAAGTAACCCAAATTTTTGTTGCACCAGGAAACGCAGGTACTCAAGAAATTGCAACCAATATTAATATAAATCCAACAGATTTTGAAGCAATTAAGAATGCAGTGCTTCGCCATCAAATTAGTATGGTCATTGTAGGCCCAGAAGCACCATTAGTGGCTGGAGTTCATGATTTTTTTCTAGCAGATGAAGAATTAAAAAACATTCCAGTAATAGGCCCTAAGAAAGATGGAGCCATACTAGAGGGGAGTAAAGACTTCTCTAAAGAATTCATGATTAAACATGGAATTCCAACTGCGAAATACAAATCATTTACACAAGAGAGTTTAGAAGAAGGTAAATTATTTTTAGAAACATTAAATCCACCTTATGTACTTAAAGCAGATGGTTTGGCAGCAGGTAAAGGGGTGTTAATATTAGATGCTCTCGATGAAGCAAAAGCAGAACTTGAGGAAATGGTTTCTAACCAAAAATTTGGAAATGCATCTTCAACGGTGGTTATTGAAGAATTCTTAAAAGGAATTGAATTGTCTGTTTTTGTTCTAACAGATGGTAAAAGTTATAAAATATTACCTTCAGCTAAAGATTATAAAAGAATAGGTGAAGGCGATCAAGGATTAAATACAGGAGGAATGGGAGCAATTTCTCCGGTTCCATTTGCAGACCAAGCTTTTTTAAATAAGGTTGAAGAGTTGGTAGTGAAGCCAACAATTTTAGGATTGCAAAAAGACGGAATAGATTACAGAGGATTTATTTTTATTGGATTAATGAATGATAATGGAGCCCCTTCAGTAGTTGAATACAATGTAAGAATGGGTGATCCAGAAACTGAAGTTGTTTTACCAAGAATAGAATCTGACTTATTTGACTTGTTTGAAGGTGTTGCTCATCAAAATTTACATGAAAAAGAATTTTCTGTAACAGATAATATTGCTACAACAGTTATGTTAGTTTCCGGCGGATATCCTGAAGCATATGAAAAAGGGAAATTAATTTCTGGTCTTAAAACTATAAAAAACTCTATTGTTTTTCATGCGGGGACTTCAATAAAAAATAATACTGTTGTTACAAATGGAGGAAGAGTAATTGCAGTAACATCTTTAGCTTATAGTATTCAAGAAGCATTGGATATGTCCTATAAAACAATAGGTGGTATTTATTTTGAAAAAATGAATTATAGAAAGGATATAGGATTTGATTTAGTAGACTAAAAACTAATTATTATTTCACCTTTTTAAGTGTAAATGAAAATTCAGATCCTTTTTTAAAAGTACTTTTTATAAGTACCGTTTCGTTATGGGCCTCAACTATATGTTTTACAATAGATAAACCTAATCCAGACCCCCCTTGCTCTCTTGACCTACTTTGATCAACCCTATAAAAACGCTCAAATAATCGAGAAATGTGTTCTTCTTTAATCCCTTCTCCGTTATCTATAACTTTAATAATGAATTTATTTTCATTATAAGATTCGATTCCTATTGATGTAATGCCATTTGTCTTTCCATACTTGATAGAATTCACAATTAAATTGATAAGAACTTGTTCAATACGTTCTTTATCTGCACTTACAAATACAGGATAATCATAAAATTTGTTGAATTGTAAGGTGATATTTCTTTTTTTAGCCCTCATTTCAACTAAATCAAAAACATTTTGTATAAGATCAATAATATTAAAAACTTCATAATTTATTTTTAAACCCTCAGTTTCTAATTTTGCAATCATATCTAAATCTTTTACAATAGCAACAAGTCTTTCAACACCTTTATTTGCTCTTCCTAGGTATTTATCTCTTATCATTTTGTCATTTATAGCACCTTCTATTAACGTTAGAATATAACCTTGAACTGTAAAAAGAGGTGTTTTTAGTTCATGAGATACATTTCCTAAAAAATCTTTTCTAAATGAATCCCTTTCGGTTAAGTTTTTAATTTCAATTCTTTTACCTTGAACATAATTTGTAACACTATTAGATAAAGAATCGATATCTGTAGTTGCCGATGCTCTTATAAATTCATCTTCATTCAGAACAGAAACTTCGTCATATATTTTTTTTATTCGATCATAAATAAATCGTTCAGTTCTATATTGTGTAATGAAAAAAGAAATTATAAATATTGCAGGGAAAGATATAAGAAGACTAAGTAACTTTTTTTCTTCCGGTAAAAGAAAATAAATGAGTGCACTTATTAGAATAAATGAAACAGTTAAGTATACAGATGATAATATAGAAAAAGAGTATGTCTTTTTTAGTTTCATAAGTAGTTCAACTTATTTATCTTCAGCATCAATTACAAACTTATAACCAACTCCCTTGACAGTTTTAAAATGATTATCTCCAATTTTTTCCCTTAATTTTCTAATATGAACATCTATAGTTCTTCCTCCAACAACAACTTCATTTCCCCAAACCCGGTCTAAAATAGTTTCGCGTTTAAATACTTTTTCAGGTTTTGAGGTTAATAATGAAAGTAATTCAAATTCTTTTCTTGGTAAAATTATTTTTTCTTCACCCTTTAAGACAATATACTCATCTCTGTTGATAGTGATATTTCCAATTTTTATTAATATTTCTTCAGTTTGAGTTTCTGTTTTTAGTCTTCGTAGTAGCGATTTTACTTTACTCACCAAAACTTTTGGTTTAATGGGTTTGGTAATATAATCATCAGCTCCTGCTTCAAAACCAGCAACATGTGAGTAATCTTCATTTCTAGCTGTTAGAAAGGCAATTAAAGTATTTTCTAAGCTTTTTAAAGCTCTTATTTTTTCACATGTTTCAATACCATCCATTTCTGGCATCATGATATCTAATAAAATTAAATTAGGGATAATTTTTTTAGCAGTTTTTAAAGCTTCAATCCCGTTATTAGCAGTATATACCTGGTATCCTTCATTGTTTAAATTGTAACCTACAATTTCTAAAATATCAGGTTCGTCGTCAACTAAAAGAATCTTAACATCACGTTTGTTCATAATTATTTTATAAATAAGCTTAGATCAAAAATAACAAATCTAAACTTAAAACAAGCTGCTTAACAATGATTTAACCCAATAACATTCTGTTAACATTGCTATAACTTAAGAGTAATGCACCTATAACAATTTCTTTACAAAACAACACCAATTTTGCATTATTAAATATAAAAGAATATTCAATGAAAAAATTCTTAATTATTTTTACTCTATTCATTAGTCAAATGATTATTGCACAGGGTAAGGGTGTCATTAAAGGCCAATTATTAGACAAAGAAATGAATAATGAGCCTCTATCTTTTGCAAGTGTTTTTCTAAAGGGAACTACTATCGGTACAGAAACAGATTTAGATGGAAACTTCATGTTATCTGTTGATTCTGGAGACTATATTTTAGTGTTTGATTTTTTAGGATACAAGACCTTAGAAGTACCAGTGTTTGTAAATTCTGGAGAAACAGTAATAGTAAATAAAACTTTGGAAGCTGCGGAAGGAGTAGCTCTTGAGGAGGTACAACTAAAAGCAAACACAAGTAAGCAGAAAGAAAGTGCTTTGCTAATGGACCAAAGAAAGGCGGTTACGATTGATCAAAAAATTGGTGTAGAAGAATTAAGCAAAAAAGGGGTTAGTAATGTAGCAACAGCCTTAACCAAAACTACAGGAATTTCTAAACAACAAGGATCTGGTGCTATTTTTGTGAGAGGTCTTGGAGATCGATATAATATTACTACATTAAATGGACTTCCACTTCCTTCAAACAATCCTTCGAATAAAAATATTGATTTAAATATTTTTTCTACAGATATCATTGAGTTTATTTCTATAGATAAAACGTTTAATCCGAAAAACTTTGGAGACTTTAGTGGAGCAAACGTAGACATTTCATCAAAAAAATATACTGGAAAAGGATTTATTGAAATAGCAATAGGTTCAGGTATAAATTCAGAAGCAAATTCTCAAGATAAATTTTATCTAAATGATGGGCCAAATACATCAGGGTTTTATGATATTGGAATTCCTTCTTTCCCATTAAATAACTATAATTTTTCAACTAGTTGGAATAGAACAGAGTCTAATGCTCCAATCAATAAAAGCATATCAATAAAATTAGGAGATTCATATGAATTAGGTGAAGAAACTAAATTAAGTGTATTTGGTGTGGCATCATTTGATAATGGTTTTAAATTTAATCAAGGAATTTCTAGAGGGAGCATCAATACATCAGGTGTAGCAAGAAGAGATTATGATTTTCTAAGATATGTCTATGAAACCAATACTACCGCTATGGGGAATCTAAGATTAAAGCACAAAGCTCATGAGATAAAGTACAATGCTTTAATGATTAATACTTCAAGTCAA
>CALKFR010000025.1 GCA_938084555.1 uncultured Flavobacteriaceae bacterium
GTTTGAATCGGAAAACGGTGTTTTGCTTGTAACATTTGTTCGTCAGACACAGAGGTCTCTACTAATTTCTTCAGGGTATCTATCCAGCTATAGCCAACTCCATCTGAAAATTGTTCTTTTTGTCTCCAGGCTACAGATTCTGGTAGATATTCTTCAAAAGCTTTTCGTAAAACCCATTTTTCCATGCGCTCTCCATTAATCATTTTATCTTGTGGATTAATTCTCATGGCAACATCCATAAATTCTTTATCCAGAAATGGTACACGCCCCTCAATGCCCCAAGCAGCCAAACTTTTGTTGGCACGAAGACAATCATATTGATATAACTTATCAAGTTTTCGAACGGTTTCTTTGTGTAATTCTTCAGCATTTGGAGCTTTGTGAAAATATAAATATCCTCCAAAAATTTCATCTGCTCCTTCACCAGATAACACCATTTTTATTCCCATAGATTTAATTACTCTTGCTAATAAATACATTGGAGTAGAAGCTCTAACTGTAGTAATGTCATAAGTTTCTAAATGATAAATAACATCACGAATTGCATCAAGACCTTCCTGAATGGTAAAAGTTACTTCATGATGAATAGTACCAATATGATCTGATACTATTTGAGCAGCAGCTAGATCTGGTGATCCTTCTAACCCAATAGAAAAAGAATGAAGTTGTGGCCACCAGGCTTCCTGTGTATCTCCAGATTCAATTCTTTTTTGAGCATATTTTTTAGCTATAGCAGAGGTTATGGATGAGTCTAAACCTCCAGAAAGTAAAACACCGTAAGGAACATCAGACATAAGTTGTCTGTGAACTGCAGCTTCTAGAGCATTTTTCAATTTGTCTATTGATGTTTGGTTTTCTTTTACAGCCTCAAAATCCATCCAATCTCTTTGGTACCACTTTGTAAGTTTTCCATCTTTACTTGACATAAAATGGCCTGGAGGAAATACCTCTATTTTGTTACAGACACCCTCTAAGGCTTTTAACTCTGATGCTACATAAAAGGTTCCGTTTTTATCCCATCCAATGTATAATGGAATTATACCCATATGATCTCTTGCAACCAAATATTCATCTTTTGCTGAGTCATAAATAGCAAATCCAAAAATACCGTTTAAATCGTCCAGAAAAGCACTTCCCTTTTCTTGGTATAATGCCAAAATCACCTCACAATCTGATTGTGTTTGAAATGTATATGAAGTTTTAAATTTCTCTCTTAATTCTTGATGATTGTATATTTCACCATTAGCTGCTAGAACAAGACTTTTATCTAAACTAAATAGGGGTTGTTTTCCGGAAGCTGGATCTACAATGGCTAATCTTTCATGAGCTAAAATAGCTTTTTCATTACTATAGATTCCACTCCAGTCTGGCCCTCTATGTCTTATGGATTTTGACATTTCTAAAATTTGTGATCTAAGCTTTCCTGAACTTTCCTTTAAATCAAATGCACATACAATACCACACATGTTTTTTATTTTTTTAATTTAATTGTTGTATAACTTTACAATATTTTACAAATAACTTACTTTATGTTATTTAATTAAATTAAAACTTATATTTCAGTTATCAATTTATAATTTTTTTAGTAAAAGAATATAAATATGAAACCTAATCAACTATTTATTGATATCTAACTTACAGATTGTAAATGCTTTTTAAAAAAGAAGCAGGAAAACTTGTCATTCTAAAAATGAGGGTTTAAATTTGTAGCATTATGCAAAGACAACAAAATACATGGTGGTGGAATTTTTTTTAACTCTAAAGTGAGAACCATACCTGTATATATTATATATCAAAAAAGGCTTATCTCACGATAAGCCTTTTTTAATACTTAAAGTTATTAGTAATAAGGTAAAATAACAATGAATTAGATTTTGATATAAATTCAGTAAAAAGTGAAAAAAATAACATTTAAAACCATAAGTTCTACTAGAATTTCAGATACTGTTACACCAGTTGGGTTGTATATTAGGTTCAGAGATTTGTATGCGAATACATTGTTATTAGAAAGCTCAGACTATCATAGTAAAGAGGAGAGCTTTTCTTTCATTTGTATTGAGCCTGTAATATCAATGAAAGTAGAAAATCATCAATTTTCTGTAAATCATAAAGGATCCACGATTTTTAGTGAGCAAATTCAGGATAATTTTTACAAATTATTTTCACAATTTAGTTCTAGTGTTAACTTGGAATGTAACGATGCTCTTAAATCGTTTAATGGATTGTATGGGTATACAACCTATGATAGTGTTCAATATTTTGAAAAAATTAAATTTAAGACTAAACAAGCAGCTTCATCAATACCATTTATGCAATATGGTTTTTACAGATTTATAATTGCTATCAATCATTTTAACGATGAAATGACCCTTATAGAAAATGTAGAAGAGGGAACTACAACAAGAATTTCAGAGATTGAAACAATTGTAGAATCTCAAGCATTTAATACACAGTCTTTTGAAATAGTTGGTAACGAATCCTCAAATTGTTCAGATGATGACTTTAAAACTTATGTTACTAAAGCAAAATCACATTGTAAAAGGGGAGATGTCTTTCAATTGGTACTGTCGCGTCAGTTTCAACAAAAATTCAAAGGAGATGAATTTAATGTGTATAGAGCCCTACGATCTATAAACCCTTCACCGTATTTATTTTATTTTGATTATGGAAGTTTTAAATTGATGGGTTCTTCCCCAGAAGCACAAATCAAAATTAATGAGGGTAAAGCAACCATAAATCCTATAGCAGGAACCTTCAGACGAACTGGAGATATTGCCCAAGACATCAAGCTAGGCAAATTGTTGTCAGAGGATGAAAAAGAAACAGCAGAACATGTAATGTTGGTAGATTTAGCAAGAAATGACTTAAGTAAGCACGCTTCAAATGTTAAAGTAGAAGTGTTTAAAGAAGTGCAGCTTTTTAGTCATGTCATTCATTTAGTATCTACTGTTAAGGGAGAAATTAAAGGAAATCCAATGACTATAGTTGGAGATACCTTTCCTGCAGGAACACTAAGTGGAGCTCCAAAATATAAAGCTATGGAATTGATCGATACCTATGAGAACCAATCTCGAGGATTTTATGGAGGAGCTGTTGGTATTATAGGGCTGGATGGATCTGTAAATTTAGCCATAGCTATCCGTTCTTTTGTGAGTAAGAAAAATACATTGTATTACCAGGCAGGTGCAGGAATTGTGATCCGCTCAAATGAAGAAAAAGAATTACAAGAAGTTACTAATAAACTAGCAGCATTAAAAAAAGCATTGATTTTAGCTGAAAATATTTAAGATGAAAATATTAATCATAGATAATTACGATTCGTTTACTTACAACCTAGTTCACATGGTGGAAAAAATCACTGGTAAACTTCCTACAGTTTTTCGAAATGACGAAATTTCACTAGAGGATATTAATATATATGATATGATTATGTTATCTCCAGGGCCAGGAATTCCAAATGAAGCAGGAATTCTCAAAGAAATTATTAGAAGTTATGCAGATAAAAAACCAATTTTTGGTATCTGTTTGGGATTGCAGGCAATTGTTGAGGTTTTTGGAGGATCAATAAATAATATGGATCAAGTTTTTCATGGTGTTGCTACCACTATGAAAGTAACAAAGTCTGATGCTGTTATCTTTTATGGAATTGAAGAAAAATTTCAGGCAGCAAGATATCATTCTTGGATAGCATCAAATGAGGATTTTCCTAATGATTTAGAAATTACATCTGTAGACGAAGAAGGTGGAATTATGGCAATCCGTCACAGAGATTTCCCAATTAGCGCCGTTCAATTTCATCCGGAGTCAATCTTAACAGAGGTTGGAGAACAACTAGTTAAAAATTTTATAGATGCAAATAAAATATAGAATATCAAATAAAGACTGAAATAAAAGTCAGCAAAGATGAAAAAAATATTAAACGACTTATATCAACATAAAAAATTATCAAAATCTGAAGCAAAAAAGATTTTGTTAGAAATTGCTGAGTCTAGGTATAATGAAGCACATTTAGCCTCATTTATGACCGTTTTTATGATGCGTCCAATCACTGTTGATGAGCTTTCTGGATTCAGAGAAGCGTTGTTGGAATTGGCTATAAAAATAGATTTATCTGAGTATAATACCATAGATATTGTAGGTACTGGAGGTGACGGAAAAGACACGTTTAACATTTCTACATTAACTTCTTTTATTGTAGCAGGAACAGGTCAGAAAGTTGCCAAACATGGAAACTATAGTGTGTCTTCAAAATCAGGATCTTCTGATATGTTACAAAGTTTTGGTTATGAATTTACAAATGATGAAACTATTTTACAAAGTCATTTGGAGAAAGCAAATATTTGTTTTTTGCATGCTCCAAAATTTCATCCAGCTATGGCAGCTGTTGGTCCTACAAGAAAAGCGTTAGCTTTAAAAACATTTTTTAATATGTTGGGTCCTCTTGTGAACCCTAGCTCTCCTCAAAATTTGATGTTGGGAACCTTTAATCTTGAAATTGCAAGATTATACCATTACATTCTTCAGGATGAAAAAAGCAATTATGGAATCATTCATGCACTAGATGGTTACGATGAAATTTCTTTAACTAGTGGGTTTAAACTATTTACAAAATTTGGAGAGGAACTCATAAACCCTGAAGATATAGGTCAAAAAAGAATTTTACAGAAAGACATATATGGAGGTAATTCTGTGACTTCAGCTGCAAAAATTTTTAAAACTATAATAGAAGGAAAAGGAACAGAAGAACAGACTAACGTGGTTCTGACCAACGCAGCTTTTGCCCTAAAAATAGTAGATAAGAACAAAACTTTCGAGGAGGCTTTTAGTCTTGCCAAAGATTCATTATTTGGAGGAAAAGCGTCTCATTGTTTACAACAACTAATTTCAAATTGTTAAAATGACAATACTAGATAAAATAATTGCTTTCAAGAAGAAAGAAGTAAGAAAAATAAAGGCAGATGTCCCTTTAAAAAAATTAGTGGAAAGCCCTTTATTTAAAAGAACTCCATTATCATTAAAAAAATCACTTTTAGAGGTAAATTCAACCGGAATTATAGCCGAGTTTAAAAGACAGTCACCTTCAAAAGGTGTGATTAACGATAAGGCAACCATAGAAGAGGTTACTAGGGGGTATTTAGATGCAAACGTAGCTGCACAATCTATTTTAACAGATACTTCATTTTTTGGGGGAACTATGGTAGATCTCATGAAAGCAAGAACAATCAATACAATCAAACCAATCTTAAGGAAAGACTTTATTGTTGATGGGTTTCAAATTGTTGAAGCCAAAGCCATTGGTGCAGATGTTATTTTATTGATAGCTGCCTGTCTAACACAAGAAGAACTTAAGAATTACGGAAAATTAGCCGAAGATTTAGGGATGGAAGTAGTGTATGAAGTTCATACCCAAGAAGATCTTGATAAGGTAGATCTTCACAAAAAAATAATTGGAATTAACAATAGGAATTTAAAAACATTTAATGTAGATCTTGAAAATTCTGTGAATCTTGCCAGTCAAATTCCAGAGGATTGCGTTAAAATTTCTGAAAGTGGTTTGAATGATCCAAGAATTATTACAGGTCTTAAAGAATATGGGTTTAATGGGTTTTTGATAGGTGAAAACTTCATGAAGACAGTAAATCCAGGAGTGGCATGCGAGATGTTTATTAGTCAAATTAGATAGGAAATGAAACTTAAAGTTTGTGGAATGAAATATATAGAGAATATCAAATCTATTGCAGATTTGAGCCCTGATTACTTAGGGTTTATTTTTTATGAAGCTTCCAAAAGAAACTTTACGGGAATACTTCCTAAGTTGCCAAAGTATATTAAGAAAACTGGCGTTTTTGTTAACGAAGAACTGGCTGTTGTTATTTCATTACAGAAAAAGCACCAACTTCAGGCAATTCAATTGCACGGAGATGAATCTTTGACATATATTATAGAGCTTAAGACTCATATCTCAAATAAAATTGAAATTATTAAAGTTGTTGGGATAAAAGATGCTGTTAACTATGAAGAGTTAAGACCTTTTGTAAAAGAAGTGGATTATTTTCTTTTTGACACTAAAGGTAAAAATCGTGGAGGGAATGGCACTCAATTTGATTGGTCTGTTTTAAATGCTTACCCATTTTCAAAACCTTTTTTTTTAAGTGGAGGAATTGGACCAAATGATGCTCAAGCTGTCAAGGAAATTAAAAAAAATGGATTACCAATTTATGCTGTTGACATCAACAGTAAATTTGAAGATAATATAGGGTTAAAGAATAGTACAAAAGTGATAAATTTTAAGAATCAGTTATAATATGAAATCAAAATTTCATCCAGATAAAAATGGTTATTTTGGGCAATTTGGAGGTGCCTTTGTTCCAGAATTATTGTTTCCTAATGTAAAAGAATTAGAAGACAACTACATTCAAATTATTGAATCCGAGGAATTTCAACAAGAATATAAAAGCTTGTTAAAAGATTATGTTGGTCGACCTAGTCCATTATACCTTGCCAAACGTCTATCTGAAAAATATGGTGCACATATTTATTTAAAACGAGAAGATTTAAATCATACTGGCGCACATAAAATAAACAATACTATTGGTCAAGTTTTAATTGCAAAAAAACTTGGAAAAACAAAGATAATAGCAGAAACAGGAGCTGGTCAGCACGGAGTAGCAACTGCAACAGTATGTGCGTTAATGGGCTTAGATTGTACTGTTTTTATGGGTGAAAAAGACATTGTAAGACAAGCTCCAAATGTAGCTCGTATGAAAATGTTAGGAGCTAAAGTTGTACCTGCAACAAGTGGAAGTAAAACACTTAAAGATGCTACAAATGAAGCTATTCGTTATTGGATTCAACATCCAGAAACTTTTTATATGATAGGTTCTGTTGTTGGTCCTCATCCACACCCCGATATGGTAGCTCGTTTGCAAGCTATTATTTCTGAAGAAATCCAATGGCAACTAAAGGAGAAAACTGGAAAAACTTCTCCAGACACCATTATAGCTTGTGTAGGTGGAGGGAGTAATGCTGCTGGAGCATTTTATCATTTCATGGATGATGAAAATGTAGAGTTAATTGCTGTTGAAGCCGCTGGATTAGGTGTAGATTCTGGTAAAAGTGCTGCTACTTCTCAATTGGGTGAGGTGGGTATTATCCATGGAAGCAAAACAATATTAATGCAAGATAATTTTGGTCAAATTATGGAGCCTTATTCTATTTCTGCAGGCTTAGATTACCCTGGTGTTGGGCCACTGCATGCTTTTTTGTATGAGAGTAATAGGGCTATATTTATGAATGCAACAGACCAAGAAGCACTCACTGCCGCATACGAATTAACAAAAATAGAAGGTATTATTCCTGCTTTAGAAACCGCACATGCTTTGGCAGTGTTACCAAAACTGAGTATTAAAAAAAACCAAGTGATAGTTGTCAATCTATCAGGAAGAGGAGATAAAGATTTAGAAACATTTATTAAACACTTAGACTAATGAATATAGAATACATTCAAGAAGAAATTACAAGCTTACGTCAAGAATTAAAATCTCATAGACTTTATGAACAGTTAGATACCATAGATGATATTAAAATTTTTACACAAGACCATGTTTTTGCAGTTTGGGATTTTATGTCGTTGTTAAAAGCCTTACAAATAGAACTTACTTGTGTATCAATTCCATGGGTTCCCAGAAAAAAGGGAAAGCTCACTCAGTTCATTAATGAAATTGCTTTAGCCGAAGAAAGTGATGTAGATCTTTCAGGTGAAAGTAAAAGCCATTTCGAAATGTATCTAGACGCTATGGGGCATATGGGTTCAGATACTCGAAAAATAGAGATTTTTATGAGTAAAATAACTCAAAATATTCCTGTTAGTGAAGCCTTAGACTTTGCAGAAGTTCCAGACGCAGTCAAAAATTTTGTGATGCTTACTTTTCAAACAATTTACAGTAAAGACGCTCACAAGATTGCTTCAGCTTTTACTTTTGGTAGAGAAGATTTAATTCCTGATATGTTTATTGAAATTATTCAACAAACCCATGAACAAGAGTCATTTAAAGATTTTTTGTACTACTTAAATAGACATGTAGAATTAGATGGAGATTCTCATGGACCTCTTTCTTTAGAAATGATAGTTGAATTGTGTGGAGATGATCAACAGAAATGGAGTGAAGTTTTGGCAACAGCAAAAGCATCTTTAGAAGTAAGGATTTCTTTGTGGGATTATATAGCTGATAGCATCTCTAATCATAAATTAGAAAAATAAGTACTGTGAATTCAATTTATAATTTATTACAAAATAAATCAAAAGATAATTTATCGATATACTTTACTGCAGGTTTTCCTAGTTTAAATGACACTGCCAAAGTAATTCAAGAGTTAAGCAAAGCTAAGGTAGATTTTATCGAGGTAGGTTTACCGTATTCAGACCCCTTAGCAGACGGCCCTACCATTCAGGAAAGTAGTCAGAAAGCATTGCAAAACGGAATTAATTTGGATATTGTTTTTGATCAATTATTACAGATTAAAAAAACCAATAAAACCCCATTAGTTTTGATGGGCTATTTGAATCAATTATTAAAATATGGTGAAGAAAAGTTTTGTAAAAAAGTAATTGATTGTGGAATTGACACCGTTATTTTACCTGATTTACCCATGGTAGAATACGAAAATCACTATAAGTCATTATTTGACTCATATGGAATTAATAATGTATTTTTAATAACACCACAAACTACAGTAGAAAGAATTCTAAAAATAGATTCCTACACGAAAAGCTTTATTTATATGGTGGCTTCTAGTGCCATTACAGGAGCAAAAGGAGAGATTTCTCAAGAACAGATAGACTATTTTAATAGAGTAAACGCTCTGAAGTTATCAAGTAAATTGATTATTGGTTTTGGAATTTCTGATCATAAAACTTTTTCCAAAGCTTGCCAATATAGCCATGGGGCTATAATAGGTTCTGCATTCATTAAATATTTAGGGGAAAATGGAATAGAAAAAATTGGTGATTTTATAAAATCTGTGAAATCTGATTAACAGATAAGAATTAAATTTTATTAGTTTACTTGTAGAAGACGAACATCAAAAATTAAAACAGAGCCTCCGGGAATAGATCCACTTCCAGATGCTCCATACCCTAATTGATAAGGAATTAATAGAATTCCATTTCCTCCTTCTTTGAAATACGTGATTCCTTCTGTCCATCCCTGTATCACTTGGTTTAATCCAAAAGAAATACCATTAGAATCGCTCTCATCAAAAACAACTCCATCTAAAAAATATCCTTTGTAAGCTACTCTGACATTTGAGGTGCTAGTTGGTCTTGCACCTGTTCCTTCATTATGTATAACATAGTATAATCCAGAATTACTTCTTATTGCATTTAAATTATTATCTTCTATATATTGTATGATATCTGCTTCTGTTTCTGGCTCAAAATTAGAATCAGTTTTATTTGAACAAGAAATAAAAATAAATACTGATGCAATTAGGTATAAATAGGTCTTCATTCTGTAAATTTTTTATTTTTTTATGCGAATATAGGTTGATTATTTTTAATATACTTTATCCCCGTTTACATAAGTAGCTGTAGCTTTAGTTTTGGGAATACTATTTTCTTCAATGGTCATGATGTCTTGATTTAAAATAACAAAATCAGCTAATTTCCCAACTTCAATACTTCCCTTTTCATTTTCTTCAAAATTTGAAAAGGCAGCCCAAATGGTCATCCCTTTTAGTGTTTCCTCTCTAGACAATATATTTTCTATTTGAAAACCACCTTCAGGAAATCCTTCAGTATCTTTTCTAACAGCAGCGGCATAAAATGTTAAAAAAGGATTTACTTGTTCAACAGGGAAATCAGTTCCCAGCGCAACTTTTCCATAGACATTTAAAAGGTCTTTATAAGCATAAGCACCTTTCATTCGATCTTTTCCAACTCTACTTTCAGCCCAGTACATATCTGAAGTAGCATGAGTTGGTTGTATCGAAGGAAGTACATTTTCAAATAATGGAAAATCATCTTTAGAAATGATTTGAGCATGTTCAATTCTCCAACGTCTATCTTGCTCTCCTTTTAAAAACTCTTCATAAGTTTTTAAAATCCATGTATTGGCAGAATCTCCTATTGCATGAGTATTCATCTGATATTCAGAGGCTGCTATTTGTTTTGCCATTTCTCGGTAACGTTCAGGGCTGTATATTAATGCTCCAAAATGGTTGTCTCTATCACTGTAAGGTTTTCTCATAGCCGCTCCTCGAGAACCAAGTGCTCCATCTCCATAAATCTTAAAGGATCTAACGTGTAATAGATCTGTCTTTATAATTCCCTTATTGATGTAATAGTCAAGATTTTTTTGAGAAGCTGAAACCATTGCATACATTCGAATTTTTAATTCATTTTCTTGTTGTAAACTATCAATAAGTTCAATAGTAGATTTTTCTAGTCCTGCATCATCAACAGTGGTAAGACCATAAGAAAAAGCAATTTCTTGAGCATCAATTAATCCTTTAATAGCCGTTTGTCTATTTGGAGTTGGTACTTGAATTAAGTCCATTGCTGCGTCAATAAATACCCCAGTCATTTTTCCATCTTTTACAATAATTTCTCCTCCAGAAACTGGTGTGTCTTTTGTGAAATTTGTGAGGTTTATTGCAGCCTGATTTGCAAGCAGTGCATGACCATCAATTCTTCTAATGGCTACAGGAGTTTTTGGGAATAATTTATCTAATTTATCTTTTGTTGGAAATTCCTTTACCTCCCAATCATTTTGATCCCATCCACGGCCGGTAATAAAGGCTACATTTTTTTCTTTTTGAAAAGCTACCAATCTTTCTAGTATCTCATCATAACTTTTAGTGCCTTCTAAAGACACCTTTTGTTGCTGTAATCCCATTCTATAGAAATGGCAATGGGCATCAATTAGACCAGGAACTATAGTTTTTCCTTGGGCATCTAAAGTTGTTTTCGAATTGTATTTAATAGTAATCTCTGAGTTAGAACCAACACCCATAAATTTCCCATCTTTTATGGCAAAAGCCTCTGCTTTACTAAAATCATCATTAACCGTGTAAATGTTTGCATTAATAACAATTAAATCTGCTTCTAGTTGTTTGCAAGAAATCATTAAAAGAATTATGGCAAAAGAATAAATAATTTTTTTCATTGTTAAATTATTAGAGAATTGGTAATGAATTTTGTTGAAGTAAGTAGGCACCATACATTAAAATAAATTGAATTGGAATTCTTATGTAAGCTAAAATTTTAGATCCTATGGCAGGTCTTAATTTTGTTGCATCCCAAATATGTATAGGCAAGAATAAAATTAATAAAATAAAGATTCCTAATGCTGCAAAATAACTTACAGAGGGAAAGAATAATCCAATTCCTAAAATAAATTCAATACCTCCAGTAATGTAATTAATAGTTAACTTAGGAAGACCCCTAGGGATAAAATGATTAAAGAATCTGGGTTTTATAAAATGCATTATCCCTGCATAGATAAAAAAACAAGCAAAAATAATTTTAAGTAGTAACATATAGCTTTACTAAATCAAGGTTTTATTGGAGAACTCGTGTAGAGGTATTTATCCATCAAGTAAATTAAACTAGTCATAGAAGCACTTCCTAATTCCAATTCACGCTTATTTACTTTGTCAAAAGTATCTGTACTTGTGTGATGATAGTCAAAGTATCTTTGGCTGTCAGGTCGATATCCTGCTAGAGTAACAGATTCTCCTTTTAAGGGAGAAATATCTGCCCCACTACCACCTTTATCTAGATCATGTAAACCGTAGGGCGCTAAAAGCTTTTTCCAACTCTGTACTAAAGCAGTGTTTGATTCATTAGCATCAATAGAAAAACCTCTTGGAGTATGACCCCCAGCATCAGATTCTATTCCTCCGATGTGAGTTTCGTTATTTAGTTTTGATATTTCTGCGTATTTTTTTGCACCACGGGTTCCATTTTCTTCATTCATAAAAAATACTACTCGAAGCGTATTTTTTAAATTAATATTATTCTTTTTTAGCAGATGAGCAACTTCTAATGATTGTACAATTCCAGTTCCATCATCATGAGCACCTTCTCCCAAATCCCAAGAATCTAGATGACCACCAACAACCATAATATTTTGGGGTGTCTCAGATCCTTTAATTTCTCCAATAACATTAAAAGAAGGAGCGTCAGGTAGGGTTTCACATTGTTGTTTAAAATAGAACTTTAATGCTGGGTTTTCTTTTAAATCTGTACTCAGTATATTAGCAGCTCTTGAGCTAATTGCAGCAGTTGGAATGTGTTTTTCCTTTGGTAAATTTCCATAAGACATAGTCCCTGTATGTGGATAATCATCCAAACCATTCGTCATAGACCGAACAATTACACCCTTAGCTCCATATTTACCACATACAGCCGCACCTTGAACTCGCTGGTCTACACAGCCACCATAAGCTTTAAATGTGTTGATTAGTGTGTTGTCAAAAGGGCGATTAAAAAAAACAATTTTACCTTCCATTTTACTACCTAATTCCTCAGCCTCCTTTAAGCTTTTTACTTCAATAACTTCTGCCCTAACTCCATTTTTTGGTGTTGCTACAGAAAATCCTAAAGCACATATAGGAACATCTTTTTGTTGTCCGTTCACAGTATAGTTTGCAACTTCTTTGGAACCTCTTACCCAGTGTGGTACCATTACAGGTTGTAACCATACAGAATCTAAACCTACTTCTTGCATTAAAGCTTCTCCCCATTCTACAGCCATTTGAGCTTCTGGAGAGCCTGAGAGTCTTCCACCAATATTTGATGTTAAATCACGTAACCATTCATAAGATTTTCCTTCAGTTAAAGCCGTATCAAAAAAATGTTTAATATTTTTTGCATCTACTTTTTCTTGTTCTGAAAACCCTAATGAAGCCTTTGTAATTGGTTCTTTTTTATTGCAAGAAAATAGAATAGTTGTAACAATTAAAAAAATAATTTTTTTCATAACGAAAGTTAATTTATGATTCATTTAAATTTATGGAAAGTTATGAATATATTTTTATTATGAGTTGCTAGCTTATTTAAAAATCAAATTTATAAGTAACACCCGCTAAGGCTTGAAATCCAATAACATTATAATTAGCATAACGTTCATAATCTGTTCCTAAAACATTATTTAGTGTTATAAATGCGCTCAAGAAATCATTAAAATGATATCCTCCATTAAGATTAATATCTGCAAAACCTTTTAAAGACTGAATATTTGAAATTGTTGATGGAAACGTATCATTATAGTTTACGTCTAGCCGTTCACCAACAAAAAACATATTAGCATTAGCGTACCAGTTATTGTTTTGATATTTACCAAAAATAGCACCCTCTATTTTAGGTAAATTCCAAGCTATTTGCTGAAAGGTTGTTGTGTATGAATTCATTTGTAAATTTCCACCAAGTTGTATTTTTTTAGAGGCAGCAATCTCTAATTCTGCAAAAATTGAAAATGTACTAATATCATCATAAAAAACACCAAAAGAGTTTCCGTATTCGTAGCCTTGCAGAGCTATTGAATTAGAAAATTCACCATTTGATTTTGAATTGTTTCTTATAAATAAAGCATGGTCTTCATCTTTTTTATAATTCGCTTTAAGATTAAAACTAATGTTAGATGAAAGGGTTCCATTTATTCCCCCAAACAGGTTATATTGTTCATTGGTTTGTGTTAAGAATAGGGTAGGAGATACAAATGGGTTTAACGTACTTAGACTTTGAAAAGAATTCATGTGAAGATCTCCACTAGCACCGGTATATATATTTAATAATCCAGAATTTAAAGGATGACTAATTTCAATATCAGGATAAGCAAGTATATCTGTTAAACTATTTTCTATATCTGATGAAAGATAAATTTTTGTCCCTAATTTAATGTTGAGTTTTTTCCAATCGAGTCTTAACACAGGATGGATCCCTAAATTTAAAAATGCGTAGCTTCGGTTAGAATCGTTTGCATAGTTTTGTTCAAATTCACCTTGTAAATAATGAATACTTGTTTGGAGCTCAAGATCTTTTAGGTTTCTATAAATTCTTGTTAATGGTAATTTTAAATGTGGCATAAGTGAAAATCCAATTTCTTTGCTGCCAAATGAATCCTCGAAGAGATTAACCGAGGTTTTTATATTACTAAAATAAGAATCCTCGAAAATAATTTCACCATTTAACTCATAGTATCCATAGGTTTGCTGTTCAACAATAGCATCTAGGGTTGAAGTATCAAAATTAATATTAGGTAGACCATACCAATTGTACTTTTGTTGATTAATATTTCCTCCAATTTTCCAATTAAAACTTCGTTCTTCTTTCATGTAATACCCCCCAATATTCAGGTTTGAAACTCCAGTATTTAGAGGTGTATTCTCAATTCCATTTTCTGTAGATATATATTTCAAATAAACACCATAATCGTTTTCAAACTTTCTATTTTGATTTAAAAAAAGTTCAATAAATGGTGTAGAATAATTACCATAACCAAGTGCTAGATAATTATCAAATAGCCTTTCTTTTTTGCCTACATCAATTCCTTTAACCACACCACTTTTTGGAACAAAAGTAGAGGCTACTGGTGCAGAAAAAATAGTATAGTTAAGTTTTTTCTTTTTTGTATTGCCACTGATAATAATTTTTGGATTTTTTTTCACTTTAAAAGCATCAGAAATTGAAGGTGTATAAGAGGTTACTACATTAATTACTTCAATAATAGAGTCTTTCTTTTTTATTGGTTCTTTTTGACCAAAAGCAATAAGAGTACTTATCAATAAAATCAACGCTAAAATATACTTTTTCATAAGCCTTAATTTTTAGGAGTTGTTATAGAGTTATTAGTCTTAGACTCATTTAGTTTTATTTTTTTTAATTCATTTTTAGCATCATTAATTACATCCTCGAATTGAGGAAAGTTCTTAATAATGTTTTCTAAAATATATGTAGCTTGGTAGGGGTCAGAATTTTCTAGGGCATAATAGTTTTTAGCCATAACAATAAAACTTTTTGCTCCCCAATACTTGTAGGTTGAAAAATCTGATGTAATTCTTTGTATTGTTTTGTTAGAAATTTCATATTGTTTTTTCTTGTTTGAAAAATAAGCGCTGTAGTAAAGCGCTTCTGCTTTTAACTCTCCATTCGCATTTCTTTCTACTTCAGTATAAAACTCCTCTGCTTTTGTATAATCTTCAGATTGAAAGGCCGATCGAGCAATTATAATTTTAGCATCATATTCGATTGTCGGATCTAACTTATCTTTAAATAAAATTTTTTCTGCATAAGTAACGGCCTTGTTATACTTCTCAAACTTATAATAACCTTTCATTAAATTACTTTGAGCATATAAAATATTCAAGGGTAAGTTAGCCTCTTCTTCAAGCCGTTCTAGTAAGGGAATTGCAGATGCCCATTCTTCTTTTTCTAATAAAATTTGAGATAACTTATTTAAAGCTTGCTCACTAAATTCACTTTGAGGTTTGTTAATAACATACTTGTAATTTGGAATAGCTTCTTTATTTGAGCCAACTTTTACAAGTAACTGTGCTAAGTAGAAATTAGCTTGTAAAGCATGTAATCCTTCAGGGAATGCGAGTATATATTTTTTAAATCCCTCAATAGCTTTTGGAACATTGTTCTCCAAGAATTTATTTTCAGCAGCCTCATAAGTTGTATTGTCGAGATCTGCATCTGTGATATTAATAAAACTAATTCCTTTTACCCAATCTGCATACTCATCTATAGTTCCTAAGTCTATGTACACATTTTTTGCATTACTAACAGCTTCTTTTGCCTCGGAAGAATTTGGGTATTTTGCAACTATTTCTTTATAGTTTTTTAATGCTTTTTCATTTTCATTATCATTATAAAATAACAAACCATCTCTTAATAAAGTTCTTGCAATGTATGAGCTTTTAGGGAAGTTTTGAAATAATTTATTGTAAGCTAAATGTGCGTTTTCATTATCTTTTACAATTGAATAGGTATTCCCCAACTGGAATAAAGCATCATCTCTAAAATTTGATAATTCATAATTATTCAGTAAACTTTCTAATGCGTTTATCTTATCAATATTATTTTCAAGGAACCCATAGCTCATTGCAATTTGGTATTGTGCATAATCTGCATTAGCTCCATATGAATCAACTATTTTCTTGTAGGCTATTATAGATTTACGATATTCTTTGGTAGCGAAAAAACTATCTCCCATACGAATTGTAGCATCATCACTTAAGACTTCATCATTATTTTTTGTTTTGATGAAATTTTCAAAGGCTAGAGCTGCAGCTTTGTAAGCTTTTAATTTAAAATAACTATAGCCAATGTTATAATCAATTAAATCAAATTCTTCAATTTCTCTGGGTGCTGTTTTTTTAAAGTTCATAAACCCTTCTAAACCTTCCTGGTAATTTCCTAATCTATAATTTGCCTCTGCATTCCAGTATAAAGCAATTGATCTAATTCTAGCCTCTGTGGTTTTTTTTCCTTCTTGAAAAAAAGGAAGTGCCTCCTCATATTTATTTAGGTTAAACAATTGAATGGCTCTGTAGTAGGAGACTTCATAACTTAAAATTAGATTTTGTTTACTTTTCTTTTTTTTCAAATAGTCAAGTGCTCCTTGATAATCTTGTTGATACAAATATGAGGTAACAACTAAAGTATTTATTTCATCATAACTAGGAGATTTTGGATAGGATGTTAAGAAGTCTTGGAGAACCTCTGCAACACTCTTAAACGGATTTCCTTCCTCATAACTGAGTTTAGCATAATTTAGAGTAGCATCCTCTTTAACCTTCAGGTCAAAATTCATTTCACTGGCACTTTTAAATGCATTTAATGCCTCAGACTTTTTTTCAAGATAGATATAGCACTCTCCAAGATTATAATATGCTTTTTGTGAAACATTATTTTTCTGATCTATAATTTTATTAAAATTATTTACTGCATTGTTAAAGTCTTTTTGTTTAAAATATGCATAACCAAGTTGGTAATAATCTGTATTATTCCATTTGCCTTTTTTACCTTTATAAACACTTAAGTAGGTAATTGCATCTTCATATTTTTCTAAATTAAAATAACTTTCCCCAATAATTTTTGAAATTTCGGAGACTTCTTTGGGCTTTGAGTTTTTTAATAGCTTTAAACCAACATCAATACTTTTTTCAAATCTTCCCGATTTAAAACTTATATCTAATAAATAATAGGTTACTTCGCTTTTGTAGGCTTCTTCATTGGCAATTTCTTCCAGTGTTTTTTCTGCAACCTCATAATCTTCTTGTTTGTAGGAAATGTATCCAAAGTAATATCTAGAGTCATTTCCATATTTAGAGTCATTTATTAAGGGTATAAATTTGCTTTTTGCCAAGTCTAAATTTCCAGTAACAATAAAAGCATAACCCATTTTAAAATTTAATTCTTTTTTGTTGTCTAGAGATAAAGACTCCGGATTTACTTTTGAATACCATTTTAAGGCATATGGTGCCTTTTTATTTGCAAAGTAATAATTACCAACATTAAAGTATGCCTTATTTTTTTTTATGCTATTAGGATAAGTTTCTGCAAATGTGAGCACTTTTTTATCAGCATCTTTTTGATCAAGTCGAATTGCACACATAGCTTCATAGAATTCTGAATTTTCCTTTATTGTACTTCTGTTACTTGCCTCCTCAGATACTTTACTAAAATATTCCTGTGCACTTTTGTAGGCTTTACTATTAAAAAGCTTTAATGCATGGTTGTAATTTGCTTCATTATTGAAGTTTATTGCTGTTTGCTGGCCAAATACTTGAACAGTAGTAATTGAAAAAAACAGCAATAAAAGGAATAGATAAAAAAAGATATTTTTCATTAATTGTTTCTCTGTGTTATATCGATAACGTGCGATTTCTTTTTTTGTTGGTTTAAACTATTAAAAAATGATAAAATTTACTCAAAAATAGGAATTGATTTTATGTAAAACATATTTTTGATAATCAATTATACTAAAAATTATGTAGGTTTGTGAAAAGAATATATCCATGGATAAATCAATTTTACATTTAGAGAACTCAGATATTTATCAAAGCGATAATTTGGTCTTGTCTAATGTAAATTTGAAAATTAATAAAGGAGATTTTTTTTATTTAATTGGTAAGACAGGAAGCGGCAAGAGTAGTTTGATGAAAACCTTGTATGGTGATTTAAAACTAAAAGTAGGTGCAGGCTCTATCGTTGGATTTGACCTCAAAGCACTCAAAGACAAAGAAATTCCATTTCTAAGAAGAAAAATAGGTATTGTATTTCAGGATTTTAAATTATTAAATGACAGAACAGTATACGATAATCTTCTTTTTGTTTTAAAAGCAACAGGTTGGAAAGATAAAACAGCGATGAAATCTAAAATAGAAGAAGTTTTAGACCATGTAGGGATGAAAACAAAATATTTTAAGAATCCTTATGAATTGTCTGGAGGAGAACAACAGAGAGTTGCCATTGCTAGGGCATTACTTAACGATCCAGAGTTAATCTTAGCAGATGAGCCCACAGGAAATTTAGACCCAAAAACATCCATTGAGGTTATGGACCTGTTAAATAAAATTCATCAAAGTGGGAAAAGTATCTTAATGGCCACTCACGATTATGCATTAATAGTAAAGTTTAAACAAAAAACAATTAAATGTGAAGGCGGAAAATTATTTGAAGTATTCGCTCAGTCTAGTTCTTAAAAATAAGTTTAATAATTTTTTTTGCATTAGTATCTGGATCAAAATTTTTTAATAATCTTTTTCGTTCTGTTTCAAAAGACGCTTCAAAACTTTGATCTAATAATTTAGCTGTTTTTGATAAAAACTCAACCTTTGAATTTGCTATTTCACATAGTGTTTCGAGGCCTGTTTCATGAATCATAGTATCATTAGCAATTACAAATTTTCCTTGACGAAGCGTGTTTAAAAGTTTTAATTTTATTCCTGTATTTTGAAATGTTGGAAGTACGTTTATATGTGCACTCTCAAGTAATCGATAGAGGTCATCTTGCTTGGTAATACTATTAAAAACTATGTTTTTGTATTTTGATATTTCATTTATCACTTTGGCATTCTTATAACTACTTGCAATAACCAATGTATACTTCGAATCTTTGTAGACATCAATTAAAAACAATGCAGCTTTCACATTTTCAGATACTAAAAGATGACCATGATATAAAATAAAATTTCCTTTAGGTTTTAAGGTGGTATGTTTTGTGGTATCATAAAAAGCAGGGATATAAAAACATTTGGCTCCATACTTTTTATTGAAATACCTCTGTTCAATGGGAGAAATAGAAAAAACTCCATCTATTTTAGTTAAGATTCTTTCATATCGTTTTAATTTTTTAGATTCTTTTTTAAAAAAGAACCGTTTAAAAATATTGGATTCACTTTGTTCTAATCCCTTGTAGAATTTATGTTCAACATTATGGGCTCTTAAATATACTTTCCGCTTTTTGAGACTATCTTTTAAGATAGGGAGGGTAGTGTGAAGTCCTTCAAATAAAACTGGATAAGAATTTTTGTTAAGATTAGAGATTAATAAATTATTCCCTCTACTCTTAACAATAAATGGAGATTTAGAAAAAAAACTTTTTATAAATGAATTTCTTGGGTAATAAAAAACTTCTTTACAATAGTTAAGAAGTTCTTTTTGCTCACCTCTCCCATATTCATAAACATGGAGGTATATTTCAACACCTTGTTTATGTAGAGCTTTTAATTTGTAAAACACATCAATAACTCCTCCATAATTTGTTGGAAAAGGAACATCAAAAGAAATGATATGGAGTTTGTTAATCAAGTGTATTAAAAATTGAAATTAGTTTTTTCTTTTCGTGAGCCCAATTTAATTTTTCTTTAGCAAATGTCAACTCTTTTGTATAACTCTTTTTTGTCATAAGTTTAATTGTCCTTGCTAGAACCTCAGGTGATCTTTTATGAAGAATTTCACCAAAGGCATATTTTTCAATAAGTGCCCTCATTTCTGGTAAATCTGCTGTAATTACAGGGATATTTGCATGTAAATAATCAAATATTTTATTGGGCAAGGCATACCTATAGTTTAATCCTAAATCTTCCTCTAAACTTATGCCAATGGTGGCATTTAAAGTTAGTTTCTTTAATTCCTTAGGTGTTTTTTTGCCAAGAAATTTCACCTTATCGTTTACGTCAAGACTTGTTACTCTTTCTTTTAATTCCTTTACAATATCACCGTCTCCAAAAACAATAAATATAAATTCATCCAGTAAAGGCATTGTATCTATCATTAGTTCAATACCTCTTCCCATATTTACGGCCCCTTGGTATAGAATTACTTTTTTTCCTTTGGTATTAATTTCAAAATTTTTCTGATCAATTTTTTCAATTTTTGGAATATTTCGTATCACAGTAGCTGAAATTCCGTATAAATTATTGTAGTGCTTTTTAATGGAATTACTCACTGTAATTACATTCTTCAATTTAGGGATTATGGTTTTTTCCAAATACAACCAAAAGTATTTTATTCTGGGGTTATTTACTAATTCAGGAATTTCAGAAAACAATTCATGACTATCAAAAATCAATCGTTTTTGTTGAAGTAAGCTCAATAAATAATTAGGTAAAAGTGTATCTAGATCATTAGAAAATAGTATGTTTTTTCTAGTAAATAGTAGAAATATAAATAAACGTATGTTAAATTCAGCATAAAATAAAAAGCCTTTGTTGAATAATAATTTAAACCTAATTGTTTTGTAGTTTCTTTGAATAGGAAGACTTTTTTTTAGCTTTCTGCCTACAAGTATTACATCATATCCAATTTCAGATAAAACTTCACAGGTCTTTCCAACGCGTTGATCAGTGGTTAAATCGTTTGTTACAGAAATTACTATTCTTTTCAACTCATACTATTTAGTAAGGCAAGATATAAAAAACTAGGTAGCTTCTTTTAATTGCTGATTTTTTTCAGTGTAAAAAAGTAAATCAAAAGCTTAGTCACAATAATTAATTAAAATATTCTAAAAAATATTTTTTTGTAAAAAATGAGGGATTTACTTTTTTTGCTAATTTTAGATAATTAGTAAGGTATTTTTTATCACTTAACCATTTATATTTATATATGTTGTAGTATAAGGAGGCTATTTCTTCATAGGATTTAAATCT
>CALKFR010000026.1 GCA_938084555.1 uncultured Flavobacteriaceae bacterium
CCCTCATTTTGAAAAAATGTTATATGATAATGCTCAGCTAGTAAGTATTTATTCTAAGGCATATCTTCAAAATAAAAATGAACTATATAAAAATATTGTAAAAGAAACTCTTGCCTTTGTAGATAAGGAGTTAAATGCTAATAACGGTGCTTTTTATTCGTCTTTAGATGCAGATAGTAAGGATGAAAATAATGAATTAGAGGAAGGTGTTTTTTACAGCTGGACCAAACAAGAATTAAAAACTATAATTAAAGATTATGAGTTATTCGCTAACTACTATAATGTAAACACTATTGGATTTTGGGAAAAAGATCTTTATGTTTTAATCCGAAATCAATCTGATGTTGAATTTGCTAAAAAAAATAAATTAACTAAAAAAGAACTAAAAGAAAAAATAAGTCTTTGGAAATCTATTTTAAAAACAACTAGGAATAAACGTAGTAAACCAAATTTAGATGATAAAATCTTGACTTCATGGAATGCACTTATGTTACAAGGGTATGTAGATGCATACAAGGCTTTTGGTGATGAAATTTACTTAAAAAAAGCAATCAAAATTGCAGAATTTCTTCTAGCCAATCAATTAAGAAAAGATGGAGGTCTTAATCGAAATTTTAAAAATGGAAGAAGCACTATTAATGGATATGCTGAGGATTATGCAACGGTAATACAGGCTTTTATTTCACTTCATGAAATTAGTCTAGATGAAAAATGGTTGATACTTTCAAAAAAAATAATGGAGTATACTATTACACATTTTTATGACCCAAAGAGTGGTATGTTTTTTTACACATCTAATGAAGATTCTAACTTAATTGCTCGTAAAACGGAGATAAACGACGGAGTTATCTCCTCTTCAAATTCAATTATTGGAAATAGTTTGTTTAAGCTTGGTCATTATTTTTATGATAAAAAGATGACTAAACTTTCTGAGCAAATGCTAAATAACCTAAAAAAAGAAATTATAAAAAACCCTTTTGGATACTCTAATTGGCTTCATTTAATGACAAATTTCACACAACCGTATTATGAAGTTGCAGTTGTTGGAGAAAAGGCAAATACTGTAGCTAAAGAATTATTCAAAAATTACTTACCAAATATATTAATATCGGCTTCAAATAAAGAATCTGAATTGCCTTTGCTTGACTATAAATATTTAGACGGTAAAACATTAATATACGTGTGTGTCAATGGTACATGTAAATTACCTTTAGAAGATATTTCAGAGGCAATTAACAGTATTAAACGTAACTAAAATCTAATTTTATTTATATTTTTCTAAAAGGGTATACTGCTTTTTTATCGCTGACTTAAAATCTATTTTTAAATTATAAATTAGCTCGCTAACACTTGGTGAGTCATAAATTGATGTAACACCTTGACCGGCTGACCAAATAGTCGCCCATGCTTTTGCCTCATCTTCTTGAGCTGTCAACTCCTCTCCAAAATCAACTTTTACTTTTCTACTCAGCATTTCCTCTGTAATCCCCATAGCATTAAGACTAGGTCCTAAAAAATTAGCAGGAACCCCTGAAACAGCAGCAGTATAAACAATATCGCTTGCTCCTGCATCAATGATCATATTACAATACTCCTCAGGCGCCTTACTTTCTTTAGTATTAATAAAACGAGTTCCCATATACGCTAAATCTGCTCCCATTTGCATCGCAGAAGCAATATCCCTTCCAGAGCTGATACATCCAGAAAGTAGTATTGTTTTCTTAAAAAAGGATTTGATTTCTGCAACCAATGGCATCGGATTAATGGTTCCGGCATGTCCTCCTGCACCAGCAGAAACTAAAATTAACCCATCCACACCAGCTTCTTGAGCTTTTTCGGCATGCCTTTTTTTGATGATATCGTGGAAAACTAGACCTCCATAACTATGTACTGTTTCTACTAATTCAGAAACTGCACCCAATGAAGTAATAATTAATGGAATTTTATGCTTTACACAAATGGCTAAATCTGCTTCTAGCCTAGGATTTGATTTATGTACTATAAGATTCACTCCAAAAGGAGCTGGTTTTCTACCTGTTTCTTTTTCATAAGTATCTAAGGATGATTTTATTTCTAAAACCCAATCTTCAAAACCCTCAGTTGTTCGTTGATTTAATGCTGGAAAAGTACCTACAATACCATTTTTACAACATTCGATGACTAATTGAGGGCCAGATATTAAAAACATTGGTGCTGCAACAACTGGTAATGAGAGTTCGTTTATAAATAATGCTTTACTCATAGATTAAGTTTTATGAAAATAATAATTTGCTAAAGTTATAGAAAAAAAGGGGTTTATTAAGAATTCAACCCTGAGACCAAAGGGGGGTAATTTTAATACTGTTTTAATCCTACAACTTGTAAATTCACAATACTCTAGTTACCATTTAGGTATAAGAATTTTAGATAATGATTCTTTTACTACTACTCCAAATGAAGAGTATTCATTATATTTAACGAAACTTATTCATAATTATTTACAAATAAAAAAGATTTATAAACATGAAAAGATTAGAAGGGCAAATAGCAATTATTACAGGAGGTGCTAGGGGTATTGGTGAAGGAATTTGCGAAGTATTTTGTAAAGAAGGAGCTACAGTTGCCTTATGGGATGTATTAGATGGAGAAGAAGTTGTAAATAAGGTTTCTGAAAAAGGAGGAACTATTTTTTATCAAAAAGTAGATGTTACCAATCAAGAATCTGTTGATGCTGCTGTTTCAGAAATTATAGAAAAATATCAAAAAATAGATATTTTAATAAATAATGCTGGAGTTATTAGAGATCGTTCATTTTTAAAAATGACTCGAGAAGAATGGGATGTTGTGATGTCTGTAAACGTAGATTCGTTATTTATTACTGCTAAAGCTGTAGTACCTCACATGAAAGCTGCAAATTATGGTAGAATTATTTCTGCC
>CALKFR010000027.1 GCA_938084555.1 uncultured Flavobacteriaceae bacterium
ATATCCAACATTGGCTAAAGGTAAATTAGGTGATGAGCAAATGGCTTGGTACAAAGAGCGCTTACTAAACCCCTTTGCTAGAGCTGCAGAAAACTTATCAAGAGATAGAGTTAATTTAATGAGTGATTTTAAAGCTCTTAAAAAAGAGCTTGAAGTGCCTAAGGATTTACGTAAAGAAGCAGTTGATGGTTTTACTAATGAACAAGCTGTTAGAGTTTACTTATGGAATAAACAAGGTTTAGATATTCCTGGATTATCCAAGAGAGATTTAAAAGACTTATCAGAAGCTATAGATAAAAACCCTAAGCTAAAAGTATTTGCAGATCAACTACAAGCTATAAACAAGTCAGACGGTTATCCAGCGCCAGAAGAAACTTGGCTAGTTGGCACAATAACAACTGATCTTATAAATGGTTTAAATACAACTAAAAGAACTAAGTATTTAGAAGAGTGGCAAACTAATGCTGATATAATATTTTCTAAAGAAAATCTAAATAAGATGGAAGCTATATACGGACCTAAGTATAGAGAAGCTATGGAAAATATATTGTCTAGAATGAAGACAGGAATTAATAGACCTTTTGGTGGTAGTAGAGTTGGTAATCAAATATTAGATTATTTAAATGGTTCAGTAGGAGCTATAATGTTTTTCAATACTAGATCTGCTGTTCTTCAAACAATATCTTCTATAAACTTTATTAATATAAGTGGTGATAATAACATATTAGCCGCTGGTAAAGCTTTTGCTAATCAGCCTCAGTATTGGAAAGATTTTGTTGAATTAATTAATTCTGATTATTTAAAAGATAGACGTAATGGTCTAAAGCTTAATATATCTGAAAGCGAAATAGCTGATGCAGCTGCAACTAGTAAAAACAAAAGTAAAGCTGCTTTAAACTACATATTGCAAAAAGGATTTTTACCAACTCAATTTGCAGATAGCTTTGCTATTGCTTCTGGTGGTGCTACTTTTTATAGGAATAAAATAAATAGTTTATTAAAGGATGGTTTATCTGAAAAAGAAGCTAAAGAACAAGCTTTTAGAGAATTTAGAGAAATAGCTGAAGAATCTCAGCAGTCTAGTAGACCTGATAAAATATCACAACAACAAGCTAGTAGTGTTGGTAGAGTTATATTAGCTTTTGCTAATACTCCATCACAATATGCTAGAATTATAAAGAAAGCTGCTAGTGACTTAAAAAATAAAAGAGGAGATTGGAAAAATAATATTTCTAAAATAATTTATTATGGAGCTATGCAAAACCTTATATTTAATGCTTTGCAACAAGCATTGTTTGCTGTAGGATTTGGAGATGAAGAAGAAGATGATGAGAAAATGAACAAGCGCTATATTAAGATAGGTAATGGAATGGTTGACTCTTTATTAAGAGGTTTAGGATATGGAGGAGCAGCGATTTCAGTTGCTAAAAACTTATTATTAGACGTTTACGAAAGATCTAATAGAAAAAGACCTGAATATGTAGATGCTGCTTGGAAATTATTACAATTTTCTCCACCTATTAGTTCTAAAATATCTAAGTTAAAACAAGCTGGATACATGGTAGATAAATATGGTGATGAAATGATTGATAAAGGTTTTGCTATAGATAACCCAGCCTATGAAGCTGCTTCTAAGGTTGTTACTGCTACGACAAACGTACCTTTAGATAGATTATTTAATAAAGCAAATAATATATCAGCAGCCATGGATGAAGATTCTGAAACATGGCAAAGTGTAGCTATGTTGTTAGGTTGGTCAGAATGGCAAATAAAACCTAAAGAAAAACAAAAAGAAACTAGAATAAAAAGAATTGATAGAAGCAAAACAAATAAAAAAGAAATAATTAGAATAAAAAGATAAGGAACAATAAAATACTGGGCACCATACCCAAAGTTCCTGTAACCAAAAAAGGGGAGGTCATTACGACTTCCCCTTTTTATATTTAACACCATGGGCAAAATCCACCCAAACAATTATCACACATAATTTTACATATTAAAATTTATAACTAATTCCAACAGCTACAAAAAATCCTCCAGTAGCTATAGCTAATGTATTAGGATTTAAATCAAACTGTGGTGCATGTGGATGCCACATCATATATGAAGTCCCAGCTGTCATCAAGCTAAGACCTCCAATTATTGCTAACTTTCTCATGTTATTTCACAATTATCACCTGCACAAGCTAATTCTCCTGCAAGATCTGTTTCATCTTCTGTTTCTACAATTTTACTAAGATCAACGTCTTTAAGATGTTTCATAGCCATATCGTATTGTACTTTGCTTATATCTTCAAAAGGTGCTTGAGTATATGTACCACCATCATAAGGCAACACAGACAAACCATTGTAATGATCTCTATTTTCCCACATCCATTTTCCAGCTTGATCCCACTCTGTTTGCTTTAAACTAACAGTAGCTGAAACATTGTGAGTGTTAGATCCTTTTCTATGGCCAGGTACGATCCACTCTTGAGCAACTTTCTTTATTCTTTCAAACAAATCAAAAGGTGATTCTAATCTTAATATAGAACCTTCAGGTGCTTTTTGTGGTATACTAATTACAGCAGTGTCGTGAGGTCTAAAAAACTCATCTTCAACTAATTCAGGATGATGTTTAGATAAATGCTTATACATAGATTCATTTTTACCAACCCTAATTCTACGCGGATAATAATCATTATGCCATGCGTGAATACCAGATGAAGTTCCTAATGCCAGAGATGTCGTCCCAGCAGGCTTTACGGTTGTACATCTAGCTGCTGGATTAATACCAATAGCTTTAGCTGTCTTTGTATTTTCTCGTTTTACTATATTTGCAGCTTCCTTCATATCCAACTGCAGCACAGCGGCACTCCCTATCCCTGTCATTGATACACCTATAAGGGCGTCCTTCTCTGTCGTATCTTTCCATATGTCTCTTAAATAATGAAAGTCAGTATAACCAGCTTGTAGTGTTCCTATGAAACTAGCTTGCTTAACTCTATAGTTAAAATCTTCTTGTGACTCAAGATCACTAGCATTCACTTCACATAGGTTACAAAACTGAAAAGGTCTTAATGCTATTTCACAACAAGGGTTTGT
>CALKFR010000028.1 GCA_938084555.1 uncultured Flavobacteriaceae bacterium
TAAATAATAACATCATTAAGAAAAAAACAATTGAACGAACAAATGTTAAAAGGAAGTTTATTTTGGTAGGCTCTTTAACCTTAAAATAGTATAGGTAATAGCCAAAAAAACTACTTAAAACTAAGGAAATAAGAATCCAGATGACTAAAGAATTTTCCAAAATATAATATTTGATTGAAAGATATAAAAAAACCTAGACAGCAAATATGTCTAGGTCATTAAATGAATATTATTTTATTTTTATGTTAACATACCTCCATCTACAGATAAGGTTTGACCTGTAATGTAGCTACTCATATCAGAGGCTAAGAATACACATGCATTAGCTATATCTTCAGGAGTACCACCACGTTTTAATGGAATTGAGTTTCTCCATCCCTGAACTGTAGCTTCATCTAATTTTTCAGTCATTTCAGTTTCAATAAACCCAGGAGCAATCACATTGCTTCTAATATTTCTTGATCCCAATTCTAAAGCTACAGATTTTGAAAAACCTAAGATACCTGATTTAGATGCTGCATAATTAGACTGACCGGCATTTCCTTTTAACCCAACTACAGAACTCATATTTATTATAGATCCTGCTCGTTGTTTCATCATAGGTCTAATGACAGCTTTTGTCATATTAAAAACCGATTTAAGGTTAACTTCAATTACTTTATCAAAATCATCTTCAGAAATTCTCATCAACAAATTGTCTTTAGTAATTCCTGCATTGTTAACTAATATGTCGATATTCCCAAATTCTTCTAGAATGTCTTTTGCTAATTCTTGAGCAGTTTCAAATTCAGCCGCATTAGACTGATAACCTTTGGCTTTGATTCCTAAGGCTTTTAATTCTATTTCTAAAGTATTCGCTGCATCAACCGAAGAACTAAAAGTAAAAGCTACATTAGCACCTTGTTTAGCAAATTCAAGAGCAATACCACGACCAATTCCTCTTGTTGCACCCGTTATAATCGCAGTTTTATTTTCTAATAATTTCATAAAGTTAATAATAGATTGTTTTCAAATATAATTCTTTTTCTAACAAAAAATCCTCGTGTTATATACGAGAATTTTTTTCAAAATATTATATATTCTGTTTGTTATTTTAATACAGTAGCAATCATTTGACCTATTTTAGCAGGTGATTCTACAACGTGTATCCCATTTTCTGATAAAATTTTCATTTTTGCTTGTGCAGTATCATCTGCTCCTCCAACAATAGCTCCTGCATGTCCCATAGTTCTTCCTGCAGGCGCAGTTTGACCCGCTATAAAACCTACAACCGGTTTTCTATTACCGTCTGCTTTAATCCATTGTGCAGCCTCAGCTTCTAACTGACCCCCTATTTCACCAATCATAACAATAGCTTCAGTTTCGTCATCATTCATTAATAACTCGACAGCGTCTTTAGTAGTTGTTCCAATAATAGGATCACCTCCAATACCAATAGCTGTAGTAATTCCATACCCTTGTTTTACAACTTGATCTGCAGCCTCATAGGTTAATGTTCCAGATTTTGAAACAATTCCAACCTTACCCTTTTTGAAAATAAATCCCGGCATGATACCAACTTTAGCTTCATCTGGTGTAATTACACCAGGGCAGTTTGGCCCAACTAAAGTACAATCTTTAGTATCGATGTAAGCTTTTACTTTTACCATATCAGCAGTAGGGATTCCCTCTGTAATACAAATAATTACTTTTATTCCAGCATCAGCAGATTCCATAATAGCGTCAGCAGCAAAAGCTGGTGGTACAAAAATGATTGATGTATCAGCTCCAACTTTTTCCACTGATTCTTTTACAGTATTGAATACAGGTTTTCCTAGGTGTTCTTGACCACCTTTTCCAGGGGTAACCCCACCAACTACATTGGTTCCATAATCAATCATTTGTCCTGCGTGAAATGTCCCTTCACCACCGGTAAAACCTTGAACGATAATTCTTGAATCTTTGTTTACTAAAACACTCATTTTATAATTTTATCTGATAATTTGTGCAAAAATACTTTATATTGTTTGAAGCAAAAAAAGAAAATTATCTTTTCTTTTCTTGTTTAATCAATCTCTTTAGATGTGCTAATTCTTTTAACTTTTCTCGTGATTCCGAGATTGGTGTACCAAAATAAGTCTTACCACCTGGAACTGACTTTGTTACACCAGTTTGACCTAAAATAACAGCACCTTTTCCTATGGTTATTCCACTATTGGTTCCTACTTGCCCCCAAAGAGTAACTTCGTCTTCAATAATTACACAACCTGCGATACCAGTTTGTGAGGCTATCAAACATTTATTACCAATCTTAGTATCATGTCCAACATGAACCTGATTATCTATTTTTGTTCCCTGACCAATAGTTGTATCTCCGGTGACACCTTTATCTATTGTACACGAAGCTCCAATATGAACGTTATCTTTTAAAATTACTCTACCTCCTGAAATTAATTGGTCAAAGCCTTCAAGTCTTTTCTTATAGTAAAATGCATCAGCACCTAGAACTGTATTTGCGTGAATGACTACATTATCACCTATTACAGAATTGTCATAAATTGTAACATTGGGATGTATTAAACAGTTTTTCCCTATCCGTACATTGTTCCCAATAAATACATTGGGTTGAACTGTAGTTCCTTCTCCTATAATAGCTGAGATTGCAATGTTTACTTTAGAACTTATGAAAGGATTATAATACTTAATAATTTTATTAAAATCACGAAATGGGTCATCAGAAATCAATAATGTCTTTCCTTCTGGACATTTTACTTCTTTATTAATTAAGATAGTTGTTGCAGCAGATTCTAATGCTTTACCATAATATTTTGGATGATCAACAAAAACAATATCTCCAGGTTCTACAACATGAATTTCGTTAATTCCTGAAATTTTAAAATCTTTATCACCTAGAAATTCCGCATCAATAAGAGTGGCTATTTCAAATAAAGTTTTTACGGTTTTAAATTTCATTTAAAAATGTTTAGACTTTAATTCTCTCTTGATAAGTCCCCTTAGTAGTTTCAACTTTAATTTTATCACCCTCATTAATAAAAAGAGGTACATTTACAATAGCTCCTGATTCTACTTTTGCAGGTTTGGTTGCATTTGTAGCTGTATTTCCTTTAACACCAGGTTCTGTGTGAATTACTTCTAGAATAACACTAGCTGGCATCTCCACTGATAATGGCATGTCATCTTCAGAGTTGATAATTATTGTAACAGTTTCTCCTTCTTTCATTAAATCTGGAGCATCTAATGTGTTTTTCTGTAATTCTATTTGACTGTAATCTTCATTATTCATAAAATGATAGGTTTCACCCTCATTATACAGATATTGAAATTTATGAGTTTCTACACGAACATCTTCAATTTTTCTTCCGGCTGGAAATGTATTATCAATCACCTTACCATTGGTAACACTTTTAAGTTTTGTTCTTACAAAAGCTGGACCCTTTCCTGGTTTAACATGAAGGAATTCTACAATCTTATATATATCATTATTATATTTTATACATAATCCGTTTCTAATATCTGATGTTGTTGCCATAATGATGTAATACTTATTAGTTGTTTAAATAATA
>CALKFR010000029.1 GCA_938084555.1 uncultured Flavobacteriaceae bacterium
TATAACAGCAATTGCTAAATCAAAAATTACTGTTAGCCCAGAAACTAGAATTAATACAACAAGATCTGAAATAGGAATCTTATTCATAATTCTAAAACTAGACCAAGCAAAAGTTCCAATAACTACCATAAACATTACTCCAACTAATGCAGCAATTGGAACTTGTTCAATATAGGAAGATGCAAAAAGTATAAAAATTAATAACATTACTGCTGCGGTGATTCCAGACAAACGACCTCTACCTCCTCCTTTGATATTAATAATAGATTGTCCAATCATAGCACAACCTCCCATCCCACCAAAGAGACCAGTAACAACATTAGCACTTCCCTGGGCGATACATTCACGATTAGAATTTCCTCGTGTTTCTGTTAAGTCATCTACTAAATTAAGCGTCATTAGAGACTCTATCAATCCAATTGCAGCTAGTATTCCAGCATAAGGAAGTATAAACCAGAAAGTATTTAAATTCATAGGGATTTTAGAGAAGGTTTCTAAGACTGGAACTGGAAAGCTTCCTTTTAAACCTTCACCACCACCATCTCTTATAAAAGAACCTACAGTTGCAACATCTAAATTTGAAAATATAACAATTCCTGCTACAGTTATAATTGCTATTAATGCTTCAGGTAATTTTTTTGTAGCTTTTATTTTTGGCAAGCCCCACATAATTAGCATGGTTAATCCAACAAGACCAATCATCATATATAAGTTTTCACCTTCTAGCCATACTTTCTCACCTCCAACAGTAGTTTTAAACATACCAAGTTGCGACAGAAAAATAACAATAGCCAATCCGTTAACAAATCCCATCATCACTGGATGAGGAATTAAACGAACAAATTTTCCAAGTTTAAAAACCCCAGCCAATATTTGAATGATTCCCATTAAGATTACAGTCAGAAAAAGGTAGTAAAGTCCTAAATTTTCATTTGCATCCCCCATTGCGTTTCCCTCACTTACCAAACTTACCATTACTACAGCTAATGCACCTGTAGCTCCAGAAATCATTCCAGGTCTTCCACCAAAAACAGCAGTAATTAATCCGATCATAAATGCTGCATATAAACCAACTAATGGATCTACACCAGCAACAAAAGCAAATGCTACTGCTTCTGGAACAAGGGCTAGAGCAACAGTAATTCCTGAAAGAATATCATTTTGTACATTTTTTACTCTTTTTCTGACGAAAGCATTCATATTTTTTATTTGGTTTTTTAAGAAGTCGGCAAAGATAGAAGAATAAATGAAACACTCATAGTGTGATTTTTTATAATTAAGGTATTAAAAAAATAAGTACTTTGATTGTTACTTTTGATAATATTTTTCAAAGACCAAACGAATATTTCCATAACTATTTTCTAATGCTTTTACTGTCTCTTTTTTATTTTTAAATATAGCAATAGAGATTCCTTCGTCAAGTTGAGGAATTAAAACTTCATTACTTTTAGTTTCCATTTCAAACCAATGAGTTTCTTTTAATTTGTTTTTATTATTGTGAAAGAAAATGTGGTGGGTAGTAATTAAAAATTCACCTAATATAAGTTTAGAAATTCCGCATTCTTCTTCAACTTCCCTGAGAGCTGTTTCTTTAATTTGTTCTCCTTTTTCAATTTTTCCTTTTGGTAAATCCCATTTACCATTTCTAAAAATAAATAAAAACTCTTTTTGTGAGTTGAGTACTAAACCACCAGCAGCACTAATTAAGTTAAAATGACTTTTAAAATCTATCCAACATTCTTCTAAATTATAGCAAAATAAAATGAAGCCGAGGGCTTTTCCTACTTTAAGTTTGTGAATAACCTCTGAAATGTTGGTATTTTTATAGTGCAGTATATTTAATTCACTTTCTTTAAAAAAAGAATCAATTAAGATAATAGGTCTTTCATTAATAAAAACTTTATACATTTGCCTACATGATTTTAAACAAAGATACAGCAAAAAAAACAGCAGAAATTTTACTTAAAGTTAAGGCGATTAAGTTAAGTCCATCAGAACCATTTAGTTGGGCCTCAGGATGGAATTCACCAATTTATTGTGACAATAGAGTTACATTATCATATCCTTCTGTTCGTGTGTTTTTAAAAGAGGAAATTTCTAAAATAGTAGAGATTCAGTATGGTAAACCTGATGTTATAGCAGGCGTAGCTACAGGCGCCATAGCCATAGGCGTATTAGTAGCCCAAGAATTGGGTGTTCCTTTTATTTATGTTAGGCCAGAACCTAAAAGTCATGGTCGAAAAAATCAAATAGAAGGTCACTTAGAAAGTGGTCAAAATGTGGTTGTAATTGAGGATTTAATCAGTACAGGAAAAAGTAGTTTAAATGCTGTGACTGCATTAAAAGAGTCGGGTGCTATTGTAAAAGGAATGGTTGCAATTTTCTCTTACGGATTTGATATTGCTACAGAAAATTTTAAAAATAGTAATGTTGCACTTTCTACCCTAAGTAACTATTCATATCTTTTAGAACAAGCAATGGATAGCAAATACATTACCGAACAGGAGTTAGATACATTGTCTGAGTGGAGACAAGATCCTGCAAATTGGAAAATATAAAAAATGAATATAGAAGGAAAAAAAGTATCGATATCGAAATCATCAAAAGAGGCCTATAAATTTTTTATGACCTTAGAGAATTTTAAATTACTTATGCCCTCTAGCACAGAAAAATTTGAAGTTGAAGGTGATTCATTTTTGTTTGGATTAAAGGGGATGCCAGAAATAAGACTTGTTCTTGGCAATAGTATTGAATATTCAAAGGTAAGCTTGGGAGCTGCCAGTAGTAAATTATCTTTCACATTAGAAGCAAACATATCCTCAATTTCTGATAGTTCTAGTGAAGTTCAGTTACAATTTCAAGGAGACTTTAACCCTATGATGGCAATGATGGTTAAAAAGCCATTGACTAATTTTATAGATACGCTTACGGATAATATTGCTAAACTTTAGCAAATGAAATTTCTTTAAGTCCAAATTCAATTATACGATCATTCTCTATTTGTATTTGTATATTTCCTGAGCTAGAAACTCCTTTTATCATACCCATAAACAATTGGTTAGTTTTCAGATTTAAAAAAGTAGTTGGAATACCTTTTTTATATAAAACTTGATGATATCTATTATGAATTAGTTTAAATTTTTCTAATTCAATACTCGAAATTTTTAATTTGATATTTTCAATAATTTTATTCATTAGCAGTTCTAGGTCTATATTTTTTTTTAAAATAATTTTTAAAGAGCTAGCGTTGATCAAACTTTTATGAAACGTTTCTTGATTGACATTTAAACCAATACCAATGATGGTATTTTTTATTCGAGAATGAGAAAATGTGTTTTCAATAAGAATTCCACAAATCTTCTTTTTATCTGACATAATGTCGTTTGGCCACTTAATGCGTAATTTAGGGACATCATAACTCAAAAGAGTATCATATATTGCTAATGAAACAGCAAAATTTAGATATACTTGATTTTTAATGTTAATATTTTTTAAGGGACTGAATATGCTGAATGTCAGGTTTTTATAAGGTTCTGAAATCCAAGAATTATTCATTTGACCACGACCAGAAGTTTGATGACTAGCTACAGCTACAGTAAGCTCATCAAGTGAAGAGCTTTGAGCCATTTCTTTCAAAAAAGAATTGGTAGAGTTGGTGGCATTAATTTTGATTATTCTCAAGTGTTAAAGAAAGTGTAAACTAATTAATTACTTCGCAATATACTCGCAAAAAAATAATAACTTTGTATTAAATATAAAAAAAATTAATGGTAAAAAAACCAGTAAACACGGATGAGTTAATATCCGTAATCCTAAAGGGTATTGATGATGTAAAGGGAGATGATATTCAATTGCTAGATTTGAGAGAAATAGAAAACACTGTATGTGATTATTTTATTATTTGTTCAGGAAGTTCAAATACTCAAGTAAATGCAATTACTGGATCCATTCAAAAGCTTGTTAGTAAAGAATTAAAAGATAAGCCCTGGCATATCGAAGGTCAAAATAATTCAGAATGGATTTTGATGGATTATGTTAACGTAGTTGTGCATGTTTTTCAAAAGCAAATAAGAGAATTCTATGATATAGAAAGTCTTTGGGGAGATGCTGTAGTAACTGAAATCAATCCTGTTTAAAACAAAAAAATAGATGAGCGATAAAAATAAAAATTCAACACCCAATATGCCCAAATTTAAATTCAATATGTATTGGATTTATGGAGCAATTTTTGTAATGTTGATTGGTGTTAGTATCATAAATGACGCCTCTTTCTCAACAAAGAAAATTTCAACAAACAGATTTTTTAAAATTTTAGAATCTAATGATGTAGACAAAATTCTCATTATAAATAAAAATATAGCTGAGGTATATATCAAAAGGGAGGCTGAGAAAAATGATAAGTACAAGCAACAGACCAATTCACCACTGTTCAGAAAAGGCTCACCATTATTTCAATATGATTTTGGAGATTTACAGAATTTTGAAAATAAATTAAATCAATATAAATTAACTAAAAATCTTGATTTTGATGTAGATTCAGATTCAAGAGGTAGTTTTTTTGAATCAATAATTGGATTTTTACCTTTCATACTTCTTATAGCCATTTGGATTTTCTTTATGAGAAGAATGTCTGGAGGATCTGGTGCTGGAGGTGGCGGTGGTCAAATTTTTAATATTGGAAAATCTAAAGCAAAGTTATTTGATAAAGACACTAAAGTTAAAACAACTTTTGAAAATGTTGCTGGTTTAGAGGGTGCTAAAGAAGAAGTACAAGAAATTGTTGATTTATTGAAAAATCCAGAAAAATATACTGCATTAGGAGGTAAAATACCAAAAGGTGCTTTATTAGTTGGTCCTCCAGGTACGGGTAAAACATTATTGGCTAAAGCTGTAGCAGGTGAAGCAGATGTTCCATTTTTCTCCTTATCTGGATCAGATTTTGTTGAAATGTTTGTAGGAGTAGGAGCCTCCAGAGTTAGAGACTTATTCAAACAAGCTGCGCAAAAGTCTCCTTCAATTATTTTTATTGATGAAATTGATGCCATAGGAAGAGCTCGTGGTAAAAATAGTATGACCGGCGGGAATGATGAACGTGAAAATACTTTGAACCAGTTGTTAACTGAAATGGATGGTTTTGGAACCGATGTTAATGTTATTGTATTAGCTGCAACAAATAGAGCAGATGTATTAGATTCAGCACTTATGAGAGCTGGTCGTTTTGATAGACAAATTTATGTTGACTTACCTGACATTAAAGAGCGAAAAGAAATTTTTGAAGTACACATAAAGCCTTTGAAGTTATCTGATGATGTTAATGTAGAGTTTTTAGCTCAACAAACTCCAGGTTTTTCAGGTGCTGATATTGCAAATATGTGTAATGAAGCTGCACTTATAGCTGCTCGAAGTGATAAAAAATCAATCCATCATCAAGACTTCCTGGATGCTGTTGATAGAATAGTAGGAGGGTTAGAGAAAAAAAACAAGGTCATTACACCCAAGGAGAAAAAAACTATAGCATTTCATGAGGCAGGACATGCTACTGTTAGTTGGATGCTGGAACATGCTGCGCCTTTAGTGAAAGTAACAATAGTGCCAAGAGGTCAAAGCTTAGGTGCTGCTTGGTATTTACCTGCTGAAAGGATGATTGTACAAACTGAACAAATGTTGGATGAAATGTGTGCAACATTAGGAGGAAGAGCTGCAGAGAAAATAATTTTCAATAAAATTTCAACAGGAGCTTTGAGTGATCTTGAGAAAGTAACTAAACAAGCTAGAGCTATGGTAACAGTTTATGGTTTGAATGAAAAAGTTGGGAATTTAACCTATTATGATTCTTCTGGTAATGATACTTTTGTGAAGCCATATAGTGAAAATACCGCAAAAACTATAGACGAAGAAATTTCTAAAATGATAGAATTACAATATCAAAGAGCTATAGACATCCTAGAAAATAATAAAGAAAAGTTAACCATTCTAGCCGAGCTTCTATTAGAGAAAGAAGTTATTTTTAAGGATGATTTAATCAAGATTTTTGGAGTAAGACCTTTTGAAGAAGAATCTACTGAATCTTCAGAATCAAAGGAGGTAAACTTAAAAATAGAGGTTGAAAAGGAAGAAACAAGCCAAGTTAAAGAAGAAAAATAAATTTAATTTTTAATGAGTTTTTTTAAAAAATTATTTAAAAATAAAGAGTCTATTGATAATAATGCTGAAAAAAAGCCAAAGATTAAATTATCTTTAGATGACGCATTTGTTCATAATTTTATATCCAAAGGAGGTAAATTCTTGTATTGCATCTCTGAAAAAGAGGTTGTGAGTAATTTAGATAAAATCATTTCTGAAAATAATTGGGAAATAATTACTTGCTTTGATAAAACTCTAAAAAATTTCCTCAAAAAATCAAATGTAAACTTACAAGAAGAAGTAGATTCTAACAAGCCTTTTTTCACCTCTTGTGAGCATTTAATTTCTGACAACGGAGACATTCTATTTTCATCTAATCAATTAAGCACACACAAACTTGCTACTTTAACAAACGATTTTATTGTATTTGCAAAAACTAGTCAATTTGTAAAAGATACAGGAGAAGGCTTAACAGGTATTAAAACCAATTGTAAAGACGGTACTATACCTACTAATATTAGTGCAGTAAAAAAATACAGCCTTAAAATTGATGATGATAATTTTTTAAATTATGGTAATAACAACTCCAAAAACTTATATTTGTTGCTTTTAGAAGATTTATAACATGACCAAACTTCTTAGGAGAGCAACTTCAGGAATTATTTATGCAGCACTTTTTATTAGTGCCATAATGTATTCTAAAGAATCGTATATAATTCTTATTTCTTTTTTTGGTTTTATTTCTTTGAGAGAGTTTTTTAAATTATTGGAGTTTAATAATTGGGTTATCTATTTGTTGTTTATTGGTTTAATCTTATTTTCCTACTTGTTAATTGATGTTTTTATTATTAAATTTTTATTAGTCTTATCACTATCTGGATCAGTTCAATTGTTGTTAAATTTACTATTAAAAAAAAAGAACTATCCTTCTAGTACAATTCAGAAATTTGATATAAGTATTCGTTATTTACTGCTTTCTTTCACTTTTTTAATACTTCTACCTTTTATAAATGGTGTATATGAGAAGTCAATTATTTTAACCTTAATTATCCTTATATGGGTTAACGATAGTTTTGCTTTTTTTATTGGGAAGAACTTTGGTAGATTGAAATTATTTGAAAGTGTATCTCCAAAAAAGACAGTTGAAGGCTTTATAGGCGGTGTTCTATTTTCATTAATTACTGCTATTTTACTTTCATATTTTTGTGATTTGTTATCTCTTACTAATTTAATTATAATTTCATTAATGGCTTCCATATTAGGAACTACAGGAGACCTTGTTGAATCAAAATTTAAAAGACAGGTCAATACTAAAGATAGTGGCAATATTATGCCTGGACATGGTGGAATATTAGATAGGTTAGATAGTTTGTTGTTTGTAGCTCCCTTTGTATATTTGTACATCCATTACTTAATTTAAAAAAATGCTTAGTTTTCACAGAGAAGGTTATAAAATTATTGTTTTAACATTTGTATTTGTGTTAGCAGGAATTTTATTTGCAGAACGATTTGTTGAATTGTTTTGGTTGTTAAAATCAGTACAAGTTTTATTACTGCTTTTTTTAATTATTGTTTTACAATTTTTTAGAAACCCTAAAAGAGTCACAGAAATTAATGACCATCAAATTATCGCCCCTGTAGATGGTAAAGTTGTAGTGATTGAAGAAGTTGAAGAGCCAGAATATTTTAAGGAAAAAAAACTACAAGTTTCAATATTTATGTCTCCTATTAATGTACATGTTACAAGGTATGCTTTAAGTGGGCTCATTAAATATAGTAAATATCATCCAGGAAAATATTTAGTTGCTTGGCACCCAAAATCATCAACTGAAAACGAAAGAACAACAATAGTAATAAAAAACAAGACTTTTGGTGAGGTTCTCTATCGTCAAATTGCAGGAGCATTAGCAAAAAGAATTGTAAACTATGCTGAGGAGGGTAAGAAAGTGATTCAAGGAACAGATGCAGGATTTATAAAGTTTGGTAGTAGGGTAGATGTTTTTTTACCACTAGATACAAAGTTAGCTGTAAAAATTGGCGATAAAGTTAAAGGGGGAGTTCAAGTAATTGCAGAAAAGTAACGACAGTGAGTTTAGATAAAAAGTTTGTAAAAGCTTTTAACGAGCTATCTGAATTAGAAGAAAACCTAGCTCCCGATATAATGCTTAAATTATATGCTTATTATAAACAAGCAGTTTTAGGTAATACGTTTTCGTTTGAAGGTGAAGTTGATGTAAGAAATGCTTTTAAATTTAATGCATGGGCACAGCTAAATGGTATGACTGAAGAAAACGCAAAAAAACAATACATTAAACTTGTAAACAATATTTTAAATAATCAAATTAAATAATTCAGATGAAAAATTTTAAAAATGTCTTTTATGCTCTTTTAATAATTCAATTTTTAGCCTGTAGCACAGAGAAAAAAGAGGATAAAAATTCAATCAAAACAGAAAAAGAATCTAAAGCTCAGTTTGTATTGAATGAAGCAACGAATTCTGTTCAATGGACTGCATATAAAACTACAGAAAAAGTTCCTGTAAAAGGTAAATTTACTCAAGTTAATGTAATTTCAGGTGGTGAAGGAAATTCTGTAAAGGAAGCTATTCATAACGCAGAGTTTTCAATACCTATCAGCAGTATATTTACCTCTGACAGTAGTAGAGACTATAAGATTAGAAAATTCTTTTTTGGTGTAATGGAGGATACAAAACTCTTGTCTGGTAAATTAGTAATTGAAAATGATTCAATAGGTTATGCAGATATAACCATGAATGGAATTACAGAGAAGTTGCCTTTTTCATATCTAATTGATAATAAAAAATTCTCAATGGCTACAAAAATGGATGTACTAAATTGGAATGCTAAATCTTCCTTAGATTCTTTAAACCTCATTTGTAAAGAGCTTCATAAAGGTCTCGATGGTATAAGTAAAACTTGGGCTGAAGTAGCTATTAATATTACATCTACTTTTTAAGTGAAAAATGAAAAACTATCAAATAAATAACCCACCATTGGTGGGTTATTTATTTAAATTTTATATAATCTATTTCAAATTCAAAATCACCGTATTTTTTTTCATCTGTAATAAAGCCAATGCTAACAATTTCTTTTAAAGTTTCTTTTTTTAGAGTTTCATTAATGGGTTTTCCAATATAATACTTTCTTAAATCTTTGAGTCTAATGGTTTTAGTGATCCATTCAGATGAGGTATCATCAAGCCTTATTTTGTAATTAGGCACATACCACCTCCTACTTACAGCAATTGTAAAAGCTAATGAAATTCCTGCAGATTTATAGCGTATTTCAACTTCATTACACAATGAGATATCTTTATCAGAAAAAGGATAGCGTAAAGATGAAAAACCACCATTATTTTCCAGAGATACTATCCCTTTAAATAACATACTGTTTGTCATAAGTTTTTTGGTTCCTTTAGACAATCCTCCCATAACTCCATCATTAACAACTCTCCAATATTTCCCTTCTTTTTCCTTTCCAAAGTCTATTTTGAGAGTGTCTTGTGTTGTTATTAAATGGAATAAAAGAACAATAAGTTGTATTTTCATTTTAGATTTTTAAGTGCTTTCTCTAAATTTTTAAATTTAAATTTATAACCAGCTTGTTTAATTTTATGTGCAGAAACTTTACTGCCATTTAAAATAATTGAAGACATTTCACCTAAAAGAAACCTTAGTAAAAGTTTTGGAGCCAAAAAGGGTATAAAAGGCTTTTGAAATATTTTTGATAGTATTTTTGAAAAAGCAAAATTTGTAATGTGTTCGTTGGAAACAGCATTATAAATTCCTTCATATTGTTTTTCTTCAATTCCTTTTATGTATAATTCACATAAATCATCTATATGAATCCATGGCATATATTGTTTACCATTCCCAATGTTTGTTATTATTGGAGTTTTCATTTTTTCTAAAGCTCCTCCTTTTTTAGATAAAACAATACCTGTTCTGAAAATAACAGTTCTTATTTTGAGATTTTCAAATTTATGAATTGATTTCTCCCAAAGCTCACATACATTTCCCAGAAAATCCTTTCCAGGCTTGTCTGTCTCTTTAAAAATTTTATCAGTAGTTATAGAGCCATAATATCCTATAGCAGAAGCCGCAATAAAACTTTTTAAAGGAATTTTTAATTTTTTTACACTGTTATAGAGTAAATTAGTTGAATCCACTCGACTGAACAAGATTTCATTTTTTCGTTTACTAGACCATCTTTTTTCAGCAACACCCGAACCAGAGAGATGAATAATATGACTAACATCCTCAAAGGCTGATTTATCTATATAGCCTGAATCGATATTCCAAAGAAAAGTTGGATAAGAGTTTTTAGAATTACGAGTTCTACTAAGATGAGAAACTTCATATCCTTTTGATTTTAGTAAAAATGATAAACGATTTCCAATAAGGCCAGAACCACCAGATATGAGTATCTTATTCATAAAAGTAAAAATACAAAAAGAGACCTCAAATTTGAACTCAGTTTTTTTAAATATTAGTTAAAAAATCAATGAATGATAATACGATGTATTTTAAAAAGAATTTAAATTTTGTGAAAGGATTGTTAATCTTTAATAACGAATGCTTTAAAGCCTTATTTTTGTTTATCTATGAATAAATTTTTTAAAAAAGGATTTAAATTTAGCTCTTTTACGCCACCTTATCAGACTCCATTTGATAAATTATTTGAAATTTTCAAAGAAATTATTACGCATACATCAGGAGATTTTGATGAAGCAATTAATTGGTTAAGACAGTTAGATATAGAATATAAATTAACTGATCATAATTATACAATAGATGATTTCATAGAAGATTTAAAGGCTAAAGGATACATTAAAGAGGAGATTGATCCAACAAATAATGATGGAAAAACTTCTATTACAGCTAAGACTGAGAGAGCAATCAGGCAACAAGCTTTAAAACAGATTTTTGGAAAAATTAAAAGAAGAGGTTCAGGAAATCACAAAAGTAGAGGTGATGGATTGGGAGACGAACAGACTGGTAACTTCAGAAATTATCAGTTCGGAGATTCTTTAGACAAAGTGTCAATGACAGAAAGTATACGTAATGCACAAATTAATCAAGGGATAGCTAACTTCAGTTTAACAGAGGATGATTTAGTGATTGAGGATACAATGCATAAAGCTCAAATGAGTACTGTTTTAATGATAGATATTAGTCATTCTATGATATTATATGGTGAGGACAGAATTACACCAGCAAAAAAAGTAGCCATGGCATTGGCAGAACTTATTACCACTAGATATCCAAAAGACACTTTAGATATTTTAGTTTTTGGTAATGATTCATGGATTATAAATATCAAAGACTTACCGTATTTAAAAGTTGGTCCTTTTCATACAAACACTGTTGCGGGTCTTCAACTGGCAATGGATGTTTTACGAAGAAAAAGAAATACTAATAAACAGATTTTCATGATTACCGATGGAAAACCAAGTTGTATAAGAATGCCAGACGGTCAATATTATAAAAACAGTAATGGTTTAGATTCTTTTATTACCAATAAATGTTATGCTATGGCTCAGCAAGCAAGAAGACTTCATATTCCAATAACCACATTTATGATTGCTCAAGATAATTATTTGATGCAATTTGTAAGAGAATTTACCAAGGCCAATCAAGGGAAAGCATTTTACACAGGAATTAAAGGTTTAGGAGAAATGATTTTTGAAGATTACGAAACCAACAGAAAAAAAAGAATTAAAGGCTAATATGAATATAACAAACATACAAACACTAGGAGCATTAAAAGAATCAGGATATCAATCTAAATCCATAAAAGATGAACTGAGAGGTAATTTAATCACTAAAATAAAAAATAAAGAAACAATATTTACTGGAGTTCATGGGTATGAAAATACCGTAATCCCAGAATTAGAAAGAGCAATTTTATCTAGGCATAATGTAAATTTTTTAGGTTTACGTGGTCAAGCCAAAACACGATTAGCTAGATTAATGATTAATTTATTAGATGAATATATTCCAGTAATTAAGGGTTCAGAAATTAATGATGATCCTCTAAAACCTATCTCACGATTTGCATTAGAATTAATTAAACAAAAAAAAGATGAAACCCCTATTTATTGGTTACATAGAAATGACCGTTTTTATGAAAAGTTAGCAACACCAGACGTTACTGTTGCTGATATTATAGGAGATGTAGACCCAATAAAAGCTGCTAATTTAAAGTTAAGTTACGCTGATGATCGCGTGATTCATTATGGAATGATTCCTAGAGCTAATCGATGTATTTTTGTAATTAATGAATTACCAGATTTACAAGCTAGAATTCAAGTAGCATTGTTTAATATCTTACAGGAAGGAGACATTCAAATTAGAGGTTTTAAATTGAGGTTACCTCTAGATATGCAATTTATTTTTACTGCCAATCCCGAGGATTATACCAATAGAGGAAGTATTGTTACCCCCTTAAAAGATAGAATAGGTTCTCAAATATTAACCCATTACCCTGAAAGCATTGAAGTTGCTAAAACAATTACTTCTCAAGAATCAGCTCTAGATGAAACACAATCTTCAATTATTCTTATTCCTGAATTGGCTAAAGATATTTTAGAACAAATAGTATTTGAAGCTCGAAAAAGTGAATATGTGGATGTAAAGAGTGGTGTGAGTGCAAGATTAAGCATCACTGCTTTTGAAAATTTAGTAAGTGCTGCAGAAAGACGCTTGTTGCATTCAGGGGATGATAAAACAGTAATACGGATGACTGATTTTATTGGTATTATTCCAGCAATAACGGGTAAAATAGAACTTGTTTACGAGGGTGAGCAAGAGGGTGCGTATAGTGTTGCATTAACTTTACTAGGCAGTGCTATTAAAACTCTTTACTCAAAATATTTTCCTAAAATTGAAAAAATTGAAAAACAAGGAGTTGAAACTTCATATGATGAAATTGTTTCTTGGTTTTTTAACCATAGTGATGATTTTGAAATTTTAGATGATATTCATGAGAAAGATTATAAATCCATTCTCAAAAAAGTAAAACCATTAGCTGAATTTATAAAAAAATATGTAAAGGAAGTTCCACCTAATGAATTATGCTTTTGGCAGGAATTTGTATTATGGTCATTAGTTGAATATAAAAAGTTAAGTAAATATAGGTATGCCGAAGGAGTTCAGTTTAAAGATCCATACGGGAGTTTTATTAGCGGTTTATAGTTGTTAATTTTATCGACTTCTTCTTCCCATCCTATTATTTCTCATTTCTAACATTTTTTTTCTGATGTTAGCGCTGTATTCTTCTTTTGAAATATGTTCGCCTTTTTCTGGAGCTGAAATAGTTATTTTTTCTTTTGGGTTTAAAACAATTTCTGAACACAATAAAGTAGTGTTTCCTGCACTTACCTCTAATATTAGGCCAGGAAGACCACCATATTCTGCAGGACCTTGAGCTATTGGAATTTGTGGAGAATACCAAGCTTCAACAACAATTAAAGGTTCTTCAGTTTGTTTTGTTTCATCAGAACTTTGCCTTAGATCACTCCAAGAAAAGTCAAACCAATTTAATTCAGATTTAGGAATCATAGCTGCGGCTTTATAACAGGTGTAATTACCAATGGTTTTTGTTTCAGTTCCTAAACTCCATTCTATTTTTAATAATTTATCATTAACTAAGAATCGTTTACCATAAAATTCTTGACTTTGTGTCAATTCATTTTTTTTAATATTTTTATGTAATTCACCCCTTGAAAAATATCCTCCCCATGAATCTGTTGCCCCAGAAATTGCATCAATTTTTTCTTCTTCAACGAAGGTAGACTCTTGCATATTAAAGCTTAAAATGTATTTTTTTTCTAATCTATTTTTTAAACGATTTTGTATTTGTTTTTTTTGTGCTTCACTCATTCTAGCTCCCCAACTTCCTAATTCCATTTTTGATTTTGAGAAATAATAAGCTTTACCTTGAAACTTTTGTGCGCTTAATTGGTTTGTGAAAAAAAATAAAGATAAAATGATTAATATTCTAGGTATAAATAATTTCATGTCTTAATGATATTTATTTAAAGCTAAACAAAAAACGAATAAAGATTTATTGGTTTTGTTATTTTAGGAAAAGATTAACATCATCTAAAAGATAAATAGAACGTTTTTATATGAAATTTTATTAGTCTTTAGATCAAGAATAAAGTAATGTTTTTTAAGTCTAAACACAATCTGGATTATTTTTTCAATTTAATAGTACCAAAAATATTTGCGTCAATCCACCCACGATTTTTATCATCACCATCAACAATAACAGAACCAAAAAAGTTTTCTCTAAATTCACTTTTATCATTATCGCAATAAGCTATTGCAAATCCTATTTCTTTATTGGAAAATAGACTTAATGTACTTTGATCTCCATTTAAAGAGTACGTATCTGGAAAAAGATAAATTTTAAATTCCCAAACATAGGTATTAGAACCTCCAACAGACATTTTAGACTCGATATGATCATTAAAAAGCTTAGGTGAATCCTTTCCATCTAAATCAACAACATCTCCATTTAAACCAACATGATAAGCAAATGCGTTATGATTAAATTGATGGTTGCCACCACTATTGTCCTCATCTATAAATATCTCTACACAGTCATCATCCCACCATCGCTCCAAGGGATTGTTAATTTTATCAATCAAAAAATCATCTTTAATTTCTACTAAAAGATATAATGCTTCTTTTGACCAGGATAATTTATATCTACCTGAAAAATCTGATGTATCCACTTGTTTTCCAATCCATATCTGATCAATTGGCAGCCAAGAGGATTTTTTCCAAGTTTTTTCATTGGCGATACCATCTATAAGTATGGTATCTAAATTTTTTGAGACCGAAATTTCTTGTTGACTGTATTTACTGGTATTTTCTTTTTTTAATTGTACTTGATTATTGTTTTTGCATTTCAATATTAAAAAAATCAAACAAGACGCTAATAATAACTTTATAAATTTCATTATGGCCTAATTTTTTATTAAGCCGTCCGGGAAAGATACAATACTCTCATGACCATTTTCTCCGACTGAAGCTATCCCAAAAAAGAAGTTATCGACTACAATTCCCTCGAGTATATGTTCTGTACTATTTTCAACATATTTAAAATGATCCCAGGTTGGAGATGTAGTAGCTCTCCAATATATTTTATATCCTTTTGCGCCCTCAACTGCATCCCATTTAAAAGCTACAGCAGGTTTAACAGCCCCCCCAATTTTAACATTTTTAGGCGCCGGTGGAGCCCATGCTATACTTGCTAAATTAATGGCATTAACAGCAGTTAATTTTTTAGCATAATCAAAATTTACAAACTTTAATTTATCACCATATTCAATTCCATCCTCGTCTCGAATATCTTGATGTTGTTGTGTATAATTTTCATGCATTTCCATAATTCTAATTCCAGCAAATCCAGCATCATTAAATGGTCTATGATGTCCTCCTCTTCCAAACCGGTCTAATCTATAAATCATTGTTGGATTCATTTCTGGCATGTATTTTTTTGTAGTCTTATGAATAAATCGAGCCAATTGTCTAGAAATACCATCAACTTCACCACCATAAAAACGTCTTGCGTTTCTTTGGTTATCTGTTTCAGTTACGGGTGTTGGTTCAGAAAATATTCTAAAAGTTCTATTATCAATAATTCCGTCTACCCCTTCAATATTTCCTATCATATCATTATTCATAATTCCAATAATATCCCATCCTTTTTCCTTGGCATATTTAGCTAATCCTCGGCCACCAAATAGTCCTTGTTCTTCACCAGATAGTCCAACATAAATAATACTATTTTCAAATGTATATTTAGATAAAACTCTAGCTGCCTCAAGAGTTCCAGCCATACCAGAAGCGTTGTCATTAGCACCAGGCGAATCAGAGGTGTAATCATTTGGATTAGAAACCCTGGAATCTATGTCACCACTCATAATAATGTATCGATTTGGGTACTTTGTTCCTTTTTGAATGGCTACAACATTTACTATCATTACGTCATGAGTAATCCTTTTTTTATTTTTTTTCACCCAATCTTTTTGATAAAATACATTCAAGCAATTTTCACAATTTTTTGAAATTTCTTCAAATTCTGATTTAATCCACCTTCTAGCAGCCCCTATACCTCTAATATCAGAAATAGTGTCACTTAATGTGTGTCTTGTTCCAAAATTAGCAAGAGTTGTAATATCTTTTTTAATTCTTTCAGTTTTAACATCATTTACAATGTCATAAATTCTTATATCTGTTTGAGCGTTTGTAATACTAACAATGAGTATAATTAAAAAAGTGATATTTTTCATTGGGTTTCTTTTGAGAATATTAAATATACAATTTTCGTAATAATAATGATTGAAATATTTTTTGGATTTTTGATGGTAGTGTTAAAATTCTAAATACATAATATAATTTGGATTAGCATGAGTTTTAGAGACTGTAAAATATGCTTTCCCTACAATTTTGAACCCTACTTTCTTATAAAATTTGATAGCCCTAAAGTTTTCAATCCATACCTCTAACCAAATACCAGATTGGTCTTTTTTTTGTGCCAGTGTTGAATTAAAATTCATAAGCTTTAATCCAATTTCTAAACCATAAAACTCTTTTAATAAATATAAACGTTCCATCTTAGTGACTTGAGAGTCAGATATGTGACTAGTTGGATAATTAAAGATAATTTTTGAATATCCAGCAACTTTTGATTTATGAAATATGAGGTAATATTCAAAGTTGGGATTAATGATTTCTTTTTTAAAATTTTCAACACTAAAGTTTGTTTCAATGTATGATGATATATCCTCTTTGGGTGCACTATGTCCATGAGCTGGTATAAATGACTCTGTACTTAATGAGGCTAATAAATGCACATCTTCAATTGTAGCTTTTCTAATAGTAATCATTAGTGAAATAATATTTTAATAGATTCAAAAATATAAATTTAATCTTCGTATTCATTTTTTACTTAAAAAAAGCCTCTTTGCTGATGCAAAGAGGCCATTAATTGTTAAAAATAATTTTTAGAATTACTTTATTAAATCATAGCTGCGTTTGATGAAATTTGTCAATTCTTCACCGTGCAATAGGTTTTGAGATAATTTTGCTAAATCAAACGATTGAGAAATTAATCGATCACGTTTTTTTGCAGTTTTGGTATTTAGAATCTCACCTACAAGCTCGTGATTTGTGTTCACTACCAAATTATACATTTCTGGAAGATTTCCCATACCCATCATTCCACCTCCACCAGAGGCACTCATTTCTTTCATTCTTCTCATAAATTCTGGAACTGTAATTATAAAAGGAGATGCATTTGAATCCATAGCCTCTAATTGAACCGTATATGTTTGTTTTGGAACAGCATTTTCAATCATAGGTTTGAGTTTTTCTTTTTCTTCATCAGATAATTTAGAAATAACAGTATCGTCTTTCTTAATTAAATTATCAATGTGATCTGCATCTACTCTAGTAAATTTCACCTTATCATTAGAAGTCTCTAGCTTTTGCATTAAATGCGATATAATAGGAGAGTCTAATAATAAAACTTCGTATCCTTTATCTTTTGCAGATTGAATATAACTATGTTGAGCATCTTTATCTGCAGCATACAAAATAATTTGATTTCCATCTTTATCGGTTTGAGCATCTTTAGTTTTCTCAAGAAACTCCTTAAATGTAAAGAAAGAATCATCTACCGTTGGATACAGAGCAAATTTTTGTGCCTTATCAAAAAATTTATCCTCTGATAACATTCCATACTCAATAATTACTTTAATGTCATTCCATTTTGATTCAAAGTCTTCACGATTATTTTTAAATAGTGAAGCCAGTTTATCACCTACTTTTTTGGTAATATATCCAGAAATCTTTTTTACCGCACCATCAGCTTGTAAATAAGAACGCGATACGTTTAAAGGAATATCTGGTGAGTCTATAACGCCTTTTAACATTTGTAAGAAATCTGGAACAATGCCTTCTACATTATCTGTTACGAAAACTTGATTTTGGTATAACTGAATTTTATCTTTTTGCATATCCATACTAGGACTTAACTTTGGGAAAAACAAAATCCCTGTAAGATTAAATGGATAGTCAACATTAAGATGAATGTGGAATAAAGATTCTTCGAATTGCATTGGATACAATTCTCTGTAAAAATCAGAGTAGTCTTCAGGTTTTAAATCTGCAGGTTTTTTTGTCCAAGCAGGATTTGTATTGTTGATGATTTTGTCTACAGTTATTTGCTTATGAGCCTCCGTAGTTTCTTTACCATCTTTGTCTTTAATAGTCTTAGGAGTAAATTCAGGATCATTAATTTCTTTAGTTCCAAATTTAATAGGTACTT
>CALKFR010000030.1 GCA_938084555.1 uncultured Flavobacteriaceae bacterium
AAGAGTATGCTTACACAAATTCAACTGTAGAAGCAATTATTTTTAGCAAAGAAATTGATATCAATAATGCTCCAACAGACAATAGCGAAAAAATATTTACACTTCACGAAGGAACAAAGGTTCTTGTTCTAGATACCGTAGATAATTGGAAAAAAATTAGAATTTCAGATGGAAAAACTGGTTGGATTATTGCTGATAAGATTAAAATCCTTAGTATTTTTAAAAAAAATTAAAATAACTATACCCAACTTTGTACCTTAGCTTTTTGCAAAATTATGAGTAAAACTATTATAACTTTCTTATTTACATTGATTATCACGGCCTCAATCGTAGCGCCTACTTTTATCAATTTATCGGAAAGCACTATAGAGATTACTGAAATAGTTGACTTTGGTGAAGAAGAAGAAAATAAAGGTAAAGAATCTATCAAAGATTTGGAGGTAAAAATATATTACTCAACTGATAAGGAGGTTGTGTTTTTAAGCCTTGAGCATAAAAAAAGAATTCGCTATTGTTCAAAGAACTACACTTTTAATTTGACCAAATTAAACAGCCCGCCTCCAGAAGAACTTTTCGCATAAGAAGTCTATCTTCTTAAAACCCTATTCCACGGTATATTTAGTTTTAAAAACAAATACCCGTAACATTTCTGTTATAATATTAACCATAAAACATATTAAAATGAAAGCCCATACAAAAGAAACTCAGGCAGCCATTTCACCAAATAGAGCTATTCACTTATTAAAAGAAGGAAATCAAAGATTTCAATCCAATGAAGAGGTAGACAGAAACTTATTAGCACAGGTATTAGATACAAGTACAGGTCAATACCCCTTTGCTACAATATTACATTGTGTAGACTCTAGAGTTTCTGCAGAATTAGTATTCGACCAAGGAATTGGAGACATCTTTAGCATTAGGATTGCTGGAAACTTTGTAAATGAAGATATTCTAGGAAGTATGGAATTTACTTGTAAGCTCGCAGGAACTAAAGTAATTGTTGTTTTAGGACACACAGCTTGTGGTGCCGTAAAGGGAGCTTGCGATGATGCAAAACTAGGAAATCTCACAACATTACTTAGTAAATTAAAACCCGCAGTTGAAGCAGTTGAAGAACCTGCAGATACAAGCGAAAGAAACTCTGGCAATATTGAATTCGTAAATAATGTAGCAGAGAAAAATGTCTATATGACCATTGCTAATATTAGAGCGCAAAGCCCTGTTTTAGAAGAAATGGAAAATCAAGGAGAAATTAAAATTGTTGGTGCAATGTATGATATTAAGGATGGATCTGTAACATTTTATGATTAAAAACTCCATGAAAAAACTCATTATCATCCTAGTATTCTTAGCTACTCCTTTTTTAGGATTTGGTCAAGAAAATGGTCCAGGTAATTGGCTAGTTTATATCGGAAGTAAGCAGCTAAACTCTAAATGGAACCTTCATCATGAAATTCAGTATAGAAATTACAATACTATTGGAAACTTAGAACAGTTATTACTTAGAACTGGGCTCGGTTATAAAATAGGTGAAAAAAGTAATTTACTTCTTGGTTACGGCTACATAAACTCAGAAAACTATACCGGAAACGAAGATGATAAAGTTACTGTGGAAGAGCATAGAATTTTTCAGCAATTTATTTCAAAACACAATATTGGAAAACTTAGTTTACAACATCGTTATCGTTTTGAGCAGCGTTTTGTAGCAAGTGATTTTAAAACCCGTTTTCGTTATTTCTTAGGACTAAATATTCCTTTCAAAGACTCTAAATATTATCTATCTACTTACAATGAGATTTTCTTAAATGGAGCGTCTAACGTTTTTGATAGAAATAGAGTTTATGGAGGCTTAGGATATAAGGTTTCTTCAGGAATAAAAGTAGAAGTTGGGTATATGAATCAAATTTTTGAAACCTCTAGCAGAGATCAAATTAATCTTATCACATTTATAAATTTTTAATAATAAAGTATGAAAAATCTATTTTCAAATGTTCGTGGCGACCTATTTGGCGGAATTACCGCTGGTATTGTTGCACTACCATTGGCTCTTGCTTTTGGTGTTTCTTCAGGATTAGGACCTGACGCAGGTCTATATGGTGCTATTTTCATTAGTTTTTTTGCTGCACTTTTTGGTGGAACTCCAACACAAATTTCTGGTCCAACAGCGCCAATGACAGCCGTAAGTATGGTTGTTATCGCTGGAATTATAGCTTCTAATAATGGAGATGTAAGTAAAGCATTACCAATTATTTTAACTGTTTTCTTATTGGCTGGTCTTTTGCAAATTGGTTTAGGTCTGGCAGGCTTAGGTAAGTATATTCGATATATTCCGTATCCTGTGGTTTCTGGTTTTATGACTGCTATTGGAGTAATCATATTAGTTACTCAAATCTTACCCTCCATCGGATATAATGCAAAAGAAGACGCTGAGTTTGTGAAGCAATTTGAATCACAGGTTGAAGAAGTTGTTTTAAGTAGATATCTAAAGGATAGTAAAAACAAAAAAACTGATAAAATCCTTACGTTGCAAGATTATAAAAATACAGTAGCGGAAGGTGAAAGCATTGTGCGTGCAGATATCATAAAAGAAAGTAAAACATTAGCCGGAAGAGAAGCTTCGGGTGTTTTAGGAACCTTAAAAGTACTGCCAAGAGCTTTAAGTCATCTAAATTGGCTAGAACTAATCCTAGCTTTAGGGACAATTATCATCATCTATGGATTTAAACGAATAACAACTGTTGTACCTAGTACCTTGGTTGCCTTAGTGGTTATGACGGGTATTTCTGTTGGATTTAGTCTTGACTATAAACCCATAGAAGAAATTCCAAGTGGGTTTCCAATTCCAAATATGGAAATTTTTACCAACTTTAGTTTAGCGAGTATCACTCCTTATATTTTTACAGCCCTAACATTAGCTTTGCTAGGCGCTATTGACTCTCTTCTAACCTCTGTTGTTG
>CALKFR010000031.1 GCA_938084555.1 uncultured Flavobacteriaceae bacterium
TTGTGCGTTTTGTATATTCATATTTAGGTTCCTAGAATTAAATGTAAAGTTATGTTGCTTCTAAACTAATTTCAATTGAGTCTTATATCAAAACTTTTTTAGAATTTATCTCATTTTTTTTAGTAAAGTTAAAAATTTATCTCTCATAATCTCTTTTGCTCCCAGAGTTTTCAAATGATCATTGTATACCTGACAATCAATTAATTGATATAAATTGGATTGAACCATATGAATAAATGCAACTTTTGAAGCATTTGAAACTTTAGAAAACATGCTTTCACCACAAAATACATTACCAATTTTGAGCCCATACAACCCACCTACAAGAATTTTTTCATTTTTATCTTGCTCACTCAAATCTGTATTTGGCAACCAAACTTCAATCGATTTTGCAATACCTTTTTTAAAAAGTTTTATGTAAGCTTGTTCCATTTCATTGGTAATCCAAGTTCCTAAACCATCTTTACGAGCTGAAGTTTTACATTGAGATATCACTTCTTCAAAAGCTTCATTTTCAGTAATTATAAATTTTTCTTTTTTAAAAATACGTTTCATTGATTTAGAAACTTTTAACTCATCAGGAAATAAAACCATTCTTTTATTAGGACAATACCATACGATAGGTTCGTTTTCAGAATACCAAGGAAAAATTCCGTTTTGATAGGCATAAATTAATCGATCTGGGTGTAAATCACCTCCTAAAGCAATGATGCCATCTTTGCGAATTGACTCATACGATGGAAATTCTATTTTTTCTGTTAGCCAAATCATTAATTTTAAAATAATAAGATGCCAATAATATAAATTATACTTCCTACAAGCATGGCAAATAAAGTGTAAGGCAATATCTCTTTCGCTTTTAGTTTTGTGATTCCTAAAAGAGGTAAAGCCCAGAAAGGTTGAAGCATATTAGTGATTTGGTCTCCATAAGCTAAAGCCATAATTGCTTTGTTTAAAGGAACACCTAATTTCAAAGCTGACTCTAGAACTATAGGTCCTTGAATCACCCACTGCCCTCCTCCACTTGGCACAAAAATATTCACCAAACCAGCACTAAAAAAAGTAACAACGGGTAAAGTTGTCTCAGTTGAAAAAGACACAAAAAAATCTGAAATATGTGCTACCATTCCACTAGAACTCATAACCCCCATAATTCCAAAATAAAGGGGAAATTGAATTAAAATACCAGAAATATCTGAAATAGATGCTGCGATCGCCCGTGTGAAATTCTTAAAACTACCATGAAATAAAATACCCAAGCCCAACATCAAAAAATTAATAAGATTTGGGGTAATTTTTAAACCTTTAATGGCCTCAAAATATCGATAAAAAAAAGTGGCAATGATTAATAATCCAAAAATGGTAGCTAAAATTCTTGAATTATCTAACTTGTTTATTTTTGTTGATGTGTTTTCAGCATGATGCATTTCATATTGCGAAAGATTAATTTCTGTGGGTTTAGAATTTTTACCTAAAACATAAAACATCCCACTAATTACAACAAGTATTGTCAAAAAAATTAATAGGTTAGAAAAACTAAAGATGGTTTGACTAAAATCTATAGATGAGGGAACTTTATGCATAGGCTCAAAAGTGTTATTTGACATCATAGCAGATAGATGTCCAACTTCATTAATTTTTATTGGAGCTGATCCTGAAATTCCACCATGCCAGACCATCATTCCCATATAGCCTGAAGCACCAACTATAGGATAATTTAATTTTAAATTATTCTGCTGAGCATGTTCTGCTATTTTTCGAGCTAACAAAGCCCCAAAAATAAGTCCCAAACCCCAATTAAAAAAAGCTACCAACATGGTTAAACAAGCTACTATAGCAGCACTTGAAGCTGTATCGTTACAGTATCTGGTAATTTTCATTATTAAATTACTAACGGGCTTACTAAGAACCAAAACATGTCCCAATATTAAAATTAACATCATTTGATAAGCAAATTCCAACAAATCACTAGACCAAATTCCCTTTTCCCAATATTGTAATACCACTATTGTATAATCTCCAAAGCCAATCGTGTTGGGTTTTGCAAAAATTAATGCTAAGACAATAGTTAAAATGGTTAAAAGAACAGCAATTGTAAATGGGGAGGGTAAAAATTTTTTAAAAAAAATCTCAATTGCTTTCGTAATATTCATAATGGGTATTTTAAAAGCTAAAATATAAAGAAAAGTTAATTATTTTATTTTCTATTTATAAAGAGGCGATTACTTCTTACTTTTGAGGTCTTTAAACTATGAAAAAAAGAAAATTAAAAACAATTATCTTTATCCCATGGGATTAACAAACAATGATATTTTTAAAAAATTACGAGTTGCTCACAAACTTCGTGATAACGATATTGTAGACATCTGTAAACTTGTAGATTTTAAAGTTTCAAAAAGTGAATTAGGTGCTTTTTTTAGAAAAGAAGACCACCCAAAATATATGGAATGTGGAGATCAAATTTTACGTAACTTTTTAAATGGATTAGTTATTCACCTTCGTGGACCAATGCCGCCAAAAAAACAGTAATCTATTTTTGTTGGTTTTTAATTACTGATTTAAAATCTGAAACTACCTTGTTTATTACATCATCAATCCTTTTTTCATCATTGTTATAATGAAGTTCTACTGATTTTTTTTCAGGAAACTGCTCAATCATTACTGTTGTGGAAGGAAAAGCAAAATCTACTCCAAGTTCTTTTGCCAATTTAACAATAGCAATATGAATTTGATGTCTTGATTTTTGTTCACTAGACCATGCTAAATCTTCTAAATACATATTCATCATTATTAATAAAGCAGAATCGCCAAATCCTGTAAATTCTACATTGTAAGAATCTGATTTAGTATCTGGATGTGCAACAATAATCTCACGAACGCCCTTAACAAAAGCTTCTATCAATTCTGGGGGTGTATCATATCTCAATCCTAATTGAGTATTATATCGTCTGTATAGTCTTAAGCCGCTATTATTTATTACTAGCTCAGACAATTTACTATTAGGAATTTGAAATATCGAAGTATCTGCTGCTCTGATCCTAGTAGATCTAAATCCAACCTCTTCAACAGTTCCTACAACCTCACCTGCAGAAATCCAATCCCCAATATGAAATGGTTTATCAACGAAAATCATAACGGTTCCAATAAGATTCTTAACTGTGTCTTGTGAGGCAAATGCTAATGCTAAACCTCCAATTGAAGCACCTGCTAAAATGGTTGCAGCATCAACACCAAAAAGGAGAAGAACTTTAAATGCTCCAATAATAAAAATAATAACGGTTGAAAAATTTCTTAAAATAGGGGTCAGTTGATCATCTAACTTACCTTCAGTTTTCTGAGTATATTCTTGATAAAAACTTATTAAAACTTGTGCTAATTTTAAGAATACATAAATCCAAAAAACTGTAGATGCTATATTAATACCTAAAAATATCCACCTATTAATTTCTAACCCAAATTGTAATGAAGGAAAAACCATATCTAATATTTCAATGGCTATCAATAGACTTATTGGATGAGCTAATTTTTTAAGCGTTTCATTAACTTCATCACTATTTTTAATGTATTTGTAAAGAATTCTCTTCAAAAACAAAAATGCCAGTTGCTTGGCAATCATAAATACTACAAAAGCGAGTATTATTAAAAGTAAAAAAGATATATACTGCCAAATCTCAATAGAAAATATTTTTTTATGTCCAGCTCCAGGGATACTATTTTGAATTTTCTCAATATACCATGGAAATATTTCTGCATATAATACATCTAAATTTTGAATGGTCTCTGATGAATAATACCATGACTTACCAAATTTCTCTAGAGATACCAATGGCATGCGTTCTGGAAATAGGACGAGTTTATGCTGAGCTACAAAAGCTATGGTATCTGTAAACATAGAGTCATTAGAAATTCTATTAAAATCTATTCTTAATCCTTTACCATCTAAAATCCTTTTGATCTTAACAACTGCCTCTACAGCTTCTTTTTCATCTAATCCATAAATAGTTTTTGCAGCTTTCTTAGGTTGATAGGAAGCTGTTTGTAGAAAATACATATGAGTGTATACAGCAGCTCTAGGATTTGATAAGTCTACCTCTGGTGCTTTTTGACCAAATGAATAACTAAAAACAAATAGCAGTAAAAACAGTATATTTTTCATAAGTGATTTTTTAATTACTCAATAAATTAAATTCAAATTTAAACCTTTTCTGATTTCATAGCCTAAAAATATCATAAATAGTTTACTTGTTTGTTCTAGAATTATATTTAGATTATTTATTCCTTAAACCAACTAGAATATTCTACATAGTTATTTGCAATTCTATCAATTTCATCAGAAATCAACTCCTTTGAAATATTTTTGATCTTTTTAGCTGGAACTCCAGCATAAATAGATCCACTCTCTACATGAGTATTTTTTGTAACTATGGCACCTGCAGCTATAATTGAATTAGACTCTATAATACAGTCATCCATAACTATGCTTCCCATGCCTATTAAAACATTATCATGAATTGTACATCCATGAACAATTGCATTATGACCTATTGATACGTTATTCCCAATAGTAGTAGGTGATTTTTGAAACGTAGCATGAATTACTGCACCATCTTGAATATTTACCTTATCTCCTATTTTTATAAAATGAACATCTCCTCTGATTACAGCATTAAACCAAACACTACATTGCTTTCCAATAAAAACCTCTCCAACAATTGTTGCATTTTCAGCGATAAAACAATCTTTTGATATCTGAGGATGTTTCCCTTTAACAGGTTTAATAATTTTCATTTACATCTATTTTACAATTAACAAGACCCTTATTTTATTTAAATTAAGTCGTAGGCTTTTAATTAATGAGAAGTTTTTGACCAATTGAAAGCGTATTACTTGTTAAGGCATTTATTCTCTTCAAATTAGCAACTGTAGTTTCGTATTTTCTAGCAATTGAATACAATGTATCCCCTTTTTTTACTTCGTAATAATTTTTAGTTCTTTTTTTTATTTTGATTTTTGGCTTAGGTTGAGTTTTTTTAGTTTCTTTTTTTACCTGTTTCAAATCTTTTTTACGAATCTTATCAAATTCATATAACTCGTAGGTCTCTATAATTTTAATTAATTTTTTGGGATAATTTTTATCAGTTGCATAACCTGCTTTTTTAAGCCCTTTAGACCACCCTTTATAATCTGTTTTATTTAATGCGAATAAACTGGCATAGCGTCTTCTTCCGCTAAGAAATTTAGAATGATCTTCATATGAACTTTCAACGTATTTATATTTCCTAAAACATTCTCCCTTTTCATCATCATCATGGTATACTTTAGCTCCTTTCCAACCTGTATGGCACTTTATTCCAAAATGATTATTTGATTTGGAGGCTAGCTGACTCCTTCCGTTACCAGATTCTAAAATACCCTGGGCCAAAGTAATACTTGCTGGCACATTGTACTTATGCATTTCAGATACGGCTATAGGAGCATATCTTTTAATGTATTGAAGTGAGTATTTATTTAATGATTTATTACTTTTTTGAAGCTTTTTAACATGTTGAACCTGTTTAACAGGTGCCACAGTTTTATAAGGACTTTCTGTAATTGTTTCTTTTTTCTTTTTAGAAGAAGAAATTTTTCTACTGGAACTACAACTCATAAAAAGTAGCACAAAAAAAATCAAAAAAAATAATTTAATTTTCATTTATAGAATTTTTACATCACTGTTTTTACGTTTCAATCTATGGTTAAATCCTTCAATTCCTTGTATACCTCCTGAATGAATGATCAGTATTTTACTTCCTTTCGGAAAGCTGTTTTTTTTAATCATATCTAGCACTCCAAACATCATTTTCCCTGTATAAATTGGATCTAAGGGAATCGTTGTATCTTCTTTAAATCGATTGATAAAATAAATCAATTCGTCCGAATATTTTCCATAACCTCCAAAATGATAATCGAATACCAGTTGCCAATTTTTTTGACCTCTACAATATTGTTGAATTTCTTTTATTAAAAAATCGCCTTTTAAAGCTGGAAATCCGATAACCTTTTGAGGTGTATCTATGCTATTAATAATTCCAGCTATAGTCCCTCCGGTACCCACACATGAACAAATATAATCAAACTCGTTATCATCTGAAGTTAAAATTTCTTCACATCCTTTTACGGCTAATGCATTGGTTCCTCCTTCAGGTAGGGTGTAAAAGTCTCCGTATTTTAATTCTAGTTTTTTTAAAAAGTCAGAAGACATTTTATCTCGATATTTCTCTCGAGAAATAAATTCAAATTTCATTCCATGTTCATAAGCGGCTCTTAATGTGGAATTGGTTGCCAAAGTTTTTGAGAGATCTTGTCCTAATTCGTCTCCTCTTATGACTCCTATAGTTTTAAAGTTTTGTAATTTCCCTGCTACCGCTGTAGCAAGAATATGATTAGAAAAAGCACCGCCAAAAGTAAGAAGTGTTTTGTTTTTATTTTGCTTAGCAGCTTTTAAATTATATTTTAATTTTCTAAACTTATTTCCAGATACTAAAGGATGAATTTCATCTTCTCTTTTTATAAAAAGCTGGTAGTTATTAGCTTTGAGCTCGGGGAGGACAATTGGTTGATTTTTACTTTGTATTTGAGAATTAAAATCCATAGTATGTATTCACAACAAGTTATGAAAATTTTTCAATCTCTTCTTCCACTAACTCCCAATTAGACATTAAAGATTCTAAAGTTGCTTTTTTAGCTTTGTAATTTTCAAAGAAATTAGGTGTACTTGAAACCTCTTCGTAATTCTGAGCTAATTCTATATCTATCCTAGAAATTTCTGATTCTAAATCACCAATTTCTGATTCAATTTTTGTTAACTTATTTTTCAATTTTCGAAGTTGTTTTTCCTGATCTCTAGATAATTCATTTTCTTTTTTTGAAGAACCTTTATCAAGCTTGGCGACTGTTCTTTTTTCAGCTTCACGTAGATTTTCCATTTGGTGTTGTTCTAGAAAATAATCTATATCACCCAAATATTCTTTGATAATTTTATCTTTAAAACCTAAAACTGTTGAAGTTAATCCTTGTAAAAAATCTCTGTCATGAGATACTAAAATTAAGGTTCCATTAAATTGTTTTAAGGCTTCCTTGAGTACATTTTTAGAGGCGATATCAAGGTGATTGGTTGGCTCATCCATGATCAAAACATTGAAAGGCGATAACAATAATTTACATAAAGCCAAACGATTCCTCTCTCCCCCAGAGAGTACTTTTGCCTTTTTATCAACTGCATCACCTCCAAATAAGAAAGCCCCTAACATATCTCTAACTCGAACTCTGTTTCCATCTGTTGCAGCATCCTCCATGATTTCCAAAACTGTTTTTTCGGGTGGTAAATATTCTGATTGATTTTGAGCAAAATACCCAATCTCTACGTTATGACCCAGCTTTAAGTAGCCTTCAAATGGAATTTCACCCACCATCATTTTTGCTAAGGTAGATTTTCCTTGTCCGTTTTGACCCACAAACGCAATTCTACTGTTTCGTTCTATTAAAAGATTTACATTTTCAAGAACATGATTATCCCCATAACTTTTACTCATGTTTTCTGCCTCAACAACAATCTTTCCTGGCTCTTTTGAAATTGCAAAACGAACATTCATCGTTGCGTTGTCATCTTGATCAACCTCTATAAGCTCAACTTTGTCTAGTTGTTTCATTAATGATTGTGCCATTGAAGCTTTACTTGCTTTTGCTTTGAATTTATTAATCAGCAACTGCTTTTGTTTGATTTCTTTTTCTTGATTTTTTTGTGCTTGTAATTGTTTTTCCTTGATTTCTCCTCTTAAAAGTAAAAACTGAGAATAGGGTTTTTTATAATCATAAATTTGTCCTAAAGAAATTTCAATAGTTCTGTTCGTAACATTATCTAAAAACATTTTATCGTGAGAAACTAATACAATTGCACCAGCATAGGATTTTAAAAAATTTTCTAGCCAGATGATAGATTCAATATCTAAGTGGTTTGTTGGTTCATCTAACAAGAGAATATCATTATTTTGCAGCAAGAGTTTCGCCAATTCTATTCGCATTCTCCATCCGCCAGAAAAGGTGTCGGTTAGTTTGTTAAAGTCTTTTCTTTGGAAGCCCAATCCTTGGAGTATCTTCTCAGTATCTCCTTGATAATTATAACCTCCTAATAATTCATAGCGTTCTGTTAAATCAGTCAAATCTATAATTAATTGACTGTATACCTCACTTTCGTAATCGGTTCTCGTAGCTAATTGTTCATTTATAGCCGCTAACTTTAACTCAATTTCTTTAATTTCTTCAAATGCTTGATAGGCCTCTTCGAGTATTGTTCTTCCGGCTACAAAATCTATGTCTTGCCGTAAAAACCCAATTTGAATATCTTTATCAAATGCCATAGTACCACCACTACTTTCAATATCTTTAGATAAAACTTTCAATAAGGTAGATTTCCCGGCTCCATTTTTACCTATTAATCCAATTCTGTCTCCTTTATTTAGTTTAAAAGTTATCCCTGAAAACAAATCTGATCCCATAAAAGAGACCGTTAAGTTATGTACGTTAAGCATTAATTTTTGTTGTTTTTTACGATGCAAAACTAGTTAAAAAAATAGAATACAATTGATTTACAAAATTTTGATGTTTTAATAGATTTTCTAATTTCTAGTACTCACTAAATATTTATAGATAATTATAATGAGTAGATTACTACTATTTTATTTTCAATTTGAGTATTTTTACACTATGTGAACTCATATACTTTCATTATTAAAATCTTAATGTTAAAAAAAGGATCTAAAATCTACAGTATTTTAAGAGGAAAATGTCCAAGTTGCCATGAAGGGAATTTTTTCAAATACACTTTTACAATGAATATTTTTAAGGTAAATAAAATTAAAAAAACATGCTCACAATGCGATCTTAAATATATGATTGAACCCGCTTTCTATTTTGGTGCATTGTATGTAAGTTATGGAATAACTGTGGCAATATGTATTGTAACTTTTATTACCTCAAAAATAATATTTGATGTAGCGCTTCTATCATCTTTTGTCACGGTCTTTATAGTTTTAATTCTATTTATGCCTGTAAATCTAAGGCTTTCAAGAATCCTATGGATAAATATGTTTATTAATTATAAACCCTAAAATTTTTAATCAAACCTATTAATGTCTATTTCAGGATCTAGCTCCGTACCGAATTCTATGTGCTGAAACAAATTTTTAGCTACAGTTGGGGCAATCATCACACCACGAGTTCCTAAGCCATTTAAAACATTTAATTGCTTGTATTTATGATGAACTCCAACCAGTGGTCTTCTGTCTTTTACAGCAGGTCTTATGCCTGCTGATTGATCTATAATCTTATACGGAACGGTAATCACTTTTTTAAGTTTTTCAACCAACTCGTCTTTTCCTTCAATTGAAGGTATAGAGGTTTTGTCTTTATGGTTAAAAGTTGCTCCAACTTTGTAACGATGGTTCCCTAAGGGTAAAACAAATAAAGTTGACTTTAATAAAAATTTGATTTCTAATTTTGGCGCATAAATAGTTAGAATTTCCCCTTTAACTTCCTCCAAAGGTAAATGATTAAAATAGGGGTTTTGTTTTACCCCAAAGCCTTCACAAAATACAATTTTACTTGCCTTAAGATTATGGTATGTAACCAAATTACCTTCAAATAAAATATCATTATGATTAAACTTCTCAAAGCGAATCCAATGATTGTTTTTTAGATACTTTCTGTAAGCCTCTACTAATTTATGAGTATCAATTCTGCCACCTTCTTTTACATTTCCAAAATAGTGTTCTCCTATAACACCATTGTATGTTTTTTTATCTAGTTTAGCATCTAAGAATGGTGCAACAGTTGGTTTATCAAACGCAGAAAACCAATTGTTTTGATCTTCTATAGATTTGAACGCTTTTTTTATAACAAATTTTTGATCGAAAGTTTGACTAAATTTTTTTTCTAGATGTTCATAAAAAGGAAGTGCAATGGCTAATTGATTTTTGGCATTCCAAACAGGTGAAAACCGTTTTAAAATAACAGGGTTATAGACCCCCCCAGCAACTAAAGAAGAAGTTTGAGAATCATCTTCAAAAACAATAAAACTCTTATTAGCTTTAATTAATTCTTCAACAAAAGCTAAACCTGCTAAACCTAAACCAACTATTATATAATCCACTTTCACTATTCAAAAATAGTCTTTTACAATAAAAAAGCGTTTCGATATTCGAAACGCTTTTGATAATTTGTATAATTATAGAATTTAATAATTCCACATATCTATTTCCTTGTTTCGAATAGATTCTTTTATTCTGTCGGCTTCGAGTAACTGAAATAAAGCATTTCCTCTAATATAATCTGCAATCGATCTGTTACCATAAACGTTTTCTTCTCTAACAATTACAGCATTAAATCTTCGGGCATTTAAGAGATGATCATATGAAATAGGTTGAGAAACATTCTTTGGATTAAAAACCTTTGAATCATGTAATATCTGTCTAGCTTCTGGATAAAAAACCCAAAATAGTTCATATAATTCTTCATCTTCAATATCTGGTAACCCAAGTGTTAAAACATCTTTACCCATTGGAGCTAGCGCTAACAATCTATATTTTAATTCCCCTAAACGTTTATCAAAATACCACATCCCTTTCATCATATACCCTTCAATATCTTGAGTTTTAATTCTAAATGTATCCGAGTAATCACCATTTAATCTGACGTTTACTAATTTTTCATCAATTTCAGATCTAGTAATTTTAGAAGTAAAAAAGGAATCTGAGTATACATTTTTTATGGATCCCTTTCTAATACCTCTTAGGAGTGTATCAAATAATGAACGTCTGTTGTTAGAAATATTAGAAGTATCAATAGGAAAATAATAAGGAAGATTAATCTTTTGATTTAAATCTACAAATTCCCAAACTACCTTAGACCAAAGAATATCGCGTTCATCGATATAACCATAAGCTAGCGGTTTGTCATTATCTGCGGCAATTCTCGCATCTGTTTGTTTTCCTATTTCTTCTACCTTAGTCGCATTTAATATATTAGCCTGAGCACATATATAACTTGTAGCTAATAATGAAATAACAACTGTATAAAAACGCTTCCTTATCATACTATAATATTTAATTCTTCTAATTTGTAATTGATATACTTACAGGCAATACTTTCTTAATTCTTGTTCCTATTACTTTTTCAAAAGCTTGAATATCAAAAATTGTAACTAAATCTCCTCTTCTTGCTTTAGCTAATGCTTTTTTAGCTCTAGAATCTAATTTTGAACCTGTTACTTTAACTGCTAACTGCCCAGGTACTTTTATTGTAAATCCTTTAACAATTAATTGCAAGTCAAATACAAAATCTGGAAGAGCGGCTCCTATAGGAACATTATTTAAACTAGATTTAGGCATTGGAACAATCCCAAAATCATTTCTAACAGTTCCAGCCGCAGCCGGAATATCTTTAATTCTAAATGTTTTTGGTGTATTGATTATTTTACCATTACTTAATTTAGCTGATACATTAATTTTAACTTCAGAACCACTTCCCGGATTTAAAATATATTTTCCTAAACCTGTTCTTTTTAATTTATTATTTCCTGGAACACTAGAGGTGATGTCCTTGTCTCCAACACCAGGAACAGATATTGATATTGGGTTATCTAAACCTCTATAAACCACATTCATTTTATCTGCAGAAATTACTGCTTCACTTGGCAAAGCAATTACAGAGTATTTACTTTCAAAGGATACAGGAACTGGTTCTCCGTCTTGCATGAATGTAATTGTTCCTTTAATATTATTGGTTCCTACATTTCCAGCAGGGATATCTATCTTAACTTGACCATCTATTACCTTATCTGTAGCATCTCTACCATTTAAAATCACTTCAGTTGGCACTAAGGTTGCATCATAACGTCCTAAAACAACTTTCCCTTCAACGCGCTCACCGGCAAAGTAAGCTGTTTTTTCAAGGGCTACAATACCTTTATAATTTGTTAAAGAAACTTCTGATTCTAATTGACCTCCTAAAAGATTGGTGTATATCTCAGCTTCTGTATTTTTTATATCTCCCTGAATCTGTGTCATATTTGCTAATGAAGTAATCATTGGCATTCCTTCATATCTACTTTTTATCCAAGGAATTTCTGGAGAATCTTCCTCTCTTGCTGGCTCAGGGTCTGTATTGAATCGTTTTTTAATATTTCTAATCAAATCTGGATTTGCATTAGTTCCAAGAATAGACAACAATTTTTCTCTGTAAGAATTAATACGTTCTACAAATGCTTCACCCTGAGGTGTTAAACCTTCCCCTTTAAAAAATAGTTCATCAAGTCTATCTCCATTACTCATAGACTCATAATTGGTTTTGTCTTCTTCGTCTGTATCTGATAATATAGAGTCTTTTAAAGCACCCATATAAGCAAATAAATCCTCAGAGAGTTTATTAATTTCTTGTGCTTTTTTATTCAAGTCTGCAAACTTTTCTTGTTGATCGGTTGCTTTTGTATTTAAACTTGATAAAATATTGTCAATATTAGTGGTAGATGCAACGTTTGCATCTTCAATTTTTTCCTTCATAAAGCCAAACGATGACAATACCTTTTTATCCATTTGCATTGCTAGCATTGCAATGAAAATTAGATACATTAAGTTAATCATCTTTTGCCTTGGGGATAATTTTCCTCCTGCCATGTGAATTAGTTTTTTAAGTTAAATATGAACTAATTATTTGGTAGACATTGCAGAAAGCATTCCACCATACACTCCGTTAAGAGAAGATAAATTACTTGCCAATGATTCCATTTGTTCTTTTAGTCGTTCAGAATTTTCAACCATAGCGTTGTTTAACTCTGCTTGTTTATTGGAATTTTCCATTTGAACTTGGTATAATCCATTAAGAGATTCCATTTGTGCAGCTGCTAGTTCAACTTGCTCATTATATTTTGCAGTAGAAGAAATTGACTCAGAGGCTACACTTAACCCTTCTGCAGCAACATGAAAACTTTTTATACTATTCCCTAAATTTGTCATTAAATCTGTATCTACTTTTGCTTCTTGTAAAAGATTGTCTAGTTTTTGAGATAACATCCCATTAACTCCTACTCCTTCACCTTCTGCATCTCCAAGTTCCGGATATACTTTGGTCCAATCTAGATCTTCTTCAATGGGCTCAAATGCAGATATTGCAAAAACAATCGCCTCAACAGCCATACCTATAGTTAACATTAACCCACCTGTTAGGGGGCCAAAAGAAATATGTTGAATTTTAAATAAAGCTCCTAATATCACAATAGCGGCTCCGATACCGTAAGCCATATTAAAAAGTTTCTTAGTTGATTTTGATTGTGCCATAATTTATATTATTTTTTTTTTATTAATTGTTTGCTTGATTGTTTGCGCCTAGTTTACTTTGAACGGTTCTAAAACCTATGTAGCTTCTTGCTGTATCTCCATATTCAAAATCTCTAGTACTTACCTCTAAAAAGTAGGCAACATCTTTCCAGGAACCTCCTCTTGTTATTTTTCTATTGTTAGCCCGATCTTCTACATTGGCATTCATGGTAGAACCCATGTAATAAGAATTTGGATTGTATGATGAATTTGTCCATTCAGAAACATTACCAGACATGTTATACAAACCATAATCGTTTGCATTATATGATTGAACTTCAACTGTGTACAGTGCACCGTCAACTGCATAATTACCTCTAACTGGTTTGAAATTTGCTAAAAAACAGCCACGATCACTAGTGATATTTGGCCCACCCCATGGATATTTAGAGAATTCTAAACCTCCTCTGGCTGCGTATTCCCACTCTGCTTCGGTTGGAAGTCTAAAACTAGAGTTTGCAATAGCATTTTTCTTGTTGCGCATGTTATCGCTCTTATTTTTTGTTCTCCAATTACAAAATGCTTGTGCTTGATACCAATTTACACCCACAACTGGATAGTCTTGATAGGCTGGATGATAAAAATAATCTTGATGCATAGGATCATTGTAAGAATAATTAAAATCTTTGATCCATACAGTAGTATCAGGATATACACTTACGGTTTCATTCACTAAAAAACTTTTTCTTTCATTAGGTTTGGCTACAGCAGAATTCACATCATACCAAGAGTAGTTGTATTTTAGTTTTTTTGTATTGAAAGTTCTCACTCCATCTCTAGAATCTTCTTTTTTAATGTAGAGTGAGTCCATCACTTCAGCATAATAAACATCTGGATATTCACTTGTATCCCAAATAATATCTTCACTTTTATTTAATGGTTTTGTGTAAAGAGTATCTAATTCATAGTAATTCTCAAACATGTATTTTTGGTAAGCAGTTTGATCAGTAGTGTCTGCTACTGCGTAGGCGAAATCATAGATACCTCCTTCAAGAGCAGCACCAGTTTCATCTGTTAAAGTACCGCCAGAAATAAAATCTGCCATAAGAGCCAATTCAGTTCTAACAATTGAATCTTTAACCCAATTCACAAACTGCTTGTATTCAGAATTCGAAATCTCAGTTTCATCCATGTAAAAAGAACTTAAACTTACTGTTCTCGGTGGTGCGGTCATTGTTCCAGTAATATCTTCGTCCTGTTTACCCATTGTAAACGAACCTGCCGGAATTGAAACCATTCCAAAGGGTTTCTCTGCAAACCATTTTACATTAGATTTTACTCCAACTAATTCACCTCTATCGTTAGACCCACATCCAAACAATAGGGGAATAACAAGTGCACATAATATTAATTTCTTCATATTTTTTTATTCTTTCCTGGAAAAGTTCGTAAACCTATAATATTTTTTAAACAAATACAATGTAATGTTTGTATTTTAACGTAAAATTATTAACCACTCTGATTTAAATCATTTTGCTCTGCGCTTTAAACCAACGATCAGGTATCAATTGATTCGTTGTTTCTATGTAATCTTGATAGGTACATGGTATTAACGCATGCCTTTTGTATTTATTATGTTGTATGAGATTAATCTCCATCCACCATCTACCTGTTTTATTACTCTTGTAAAAATTTATCGGATCATCATTTTCTAGCATAACTGTAAACTTTTGGTAATCTTCTTTTGTGGCGAAAGGATAATCTTTTACTCTGGAATTAAAACCCTCAATAAAACACCAAATCATTTGAGCAATCAAATGAGCAGTTAAATTATGGCTGTCAAATGCTGAATTGAACTCATATATACCAAAAGATGAAACCTTATCACTTATACCCGCATATCTAGCAATTCCACAAATTTCATCGCCATAAAATCCATTTGGAGATGCGTTTTTATTTGCTGGAGCATCACTTTGCCTAACAGATCCAATATCTATACTAACAATATCAGCATCTCTTAGAACCGGTTCTAAAGTTTCTACTTCCTTTGCTTCAGCCAGTCTATAGGTATCAAAATTTAAACCTTGAATTAATTTAATTTCTTCTTGAGGATTTAAATAGGTTTGATATCCAATATTACTAAAATTAAAAAGGTTTGTAGGCACCTCCATAATTATTTTACTGAGATAAGATTTTGAAGATAATTTATCATCCAAACTACCTAAATCAAATTTACTATCTACAACAACTAAATTAACAGTTTGCTCTAACTGATCATAAGCTTTATAATTTGAAAAAGTAATGTCTTGACCACCTCCTAAGATAATTGGAATGATATTCATTTTTAACAAATCCTTAATTACCTCTGTAATTGCAAAATGTGTATCTGAAGGTAGATTCCCTTTTTTTATATTGCCTAAATCTGCCATTGAAACATTCCAATTGCCTGGAAATAATTTGTAAAAATGACTTCTTATATGGTGAAGGTCTTTACCTGAACCTAAATTACCATCTGTATTCCTGTCTTCTTCAACACCTAACAAGGCTAATTGAATATTGTGAAGTTCAGGAAAACCCTTAATTTTTGAGTGTGTAAGAATTGAATTTCCTATAGATCCTGGCATTAACATCTCTAAAGATGCTTCTAAATCATCATGAATAGGGGTTAAAAAATCAGTATTCATCTGAATGTGTATATCTTATGGCAAGATAATGATTTATTATTTCTTTTTAATAGGCTTTTTTCTGGATGTTTTCTTTTTTGGTGTTTTAGATTCAATCATTTTAACAGCATCTTCTTTTGTAATTTTCTCGATTTTAGTGGTTTTGGGCAACTCAATTTTTATTTTACCTTTTAATACATGAAATCTTCCCCAACGTGCTTTTTCAATTCTAATACCAACATCTTCCCAATTCTGAATTATTTTGTCTTTTTCTTTCTGAATCTTTTCTTCAATCAATTCTTTCATATCTGATGGTGAGAGATTCTCAAAATCATATCTTTTATTAACATTAATAAACATTGAATTCCATTTGAGGAAAGGACCAAATCGTCCAACACCTTTTTGAATAGGCAATTCGTCATAGTAACCTACTGGCGCATCTAATTTTCGCTTAGTTTCTATCAAATCTATTGCACGCTCTAAATTAATAGACATGGGATCTTCTCCTTGATCTAATGAAACAAACATTTTATCAAAACGAATGTATGGTCCAAATCGTCCATTTGAAACCACTACTTTATGGTTTTCATAATCTCCAATGGTTTTAGGCAATAAAAATAATTCAAGTGCTTCCTCTATAGTTATAGTTTCTAAGTTTTGATCTTTATTTAAACTTGCAAATTGTTTTTCTTCATCTTCTGGTGCTCCAATTTGAGCTATTGCTCCAAATTTACCTAAACGAACCAAAACAGTCTTTCCAGATTCAGGATGGTTTCCTAAAATACGTTCTCCACTTTCTCTTAATGCATTTTTCTTAACATCTTCAACATTGTTATGAAATTTTGAATAGAAGTTTTTGATCATTTTTGTCCAATTTTCATCTCCTTCAGAAATATCATCAAAAGAAGACTCTACCTTAGCAGTAAATCCAAAATCTAAAATGTTAGAAAAGTTTGATACTAAAAAATCATTTACAATATTACCAATATCAGTAGGTATTAATTTATTTTTATTGGCCCCTGTTTTCTCAGTTAATATATGAGTTTTCAATACTTTGTTCGATAGAATAATTTGTTCGTATGGTCTTTCTACCCCTTCATTTTGTCCTTTTTCTACATAACCTCTTCTTTGTACCGTAGAAATTGTAGGGGCATAAGTTGAAGGTCTTCCAATTCCTAATTCTTCTAATTTTTTAACTAAAGATGCCTCAGTAAATCTGTAGGGTGGACTTGTAAAACGCTGGGTTGCATGAATAAAGTTATAGCCTAGATGCTCTCCAATTTTTAAATTAGGTAACATTCCTGCTTTTTCTTCATCTTCATTATCGTTTCCCTCTAAGTATACCTTTAAAAAACCATCAAACTTTATCATTTCACCATTAGCAGTAAAAATTTTATCGTTTTCTGTATTCTCAATTTTAACATTTGTTCGTTCTAAAAGTGCTTCGCTCATTTGGGAAGCTAATGTCCTTTTCCAAATTAAATCATATAATCTATTTTGATCAAACTCATTGTCTATGGAATGTAATTTCATATTTGTTGGTCTTATAGCTTCATGTGCTTCCTGAGCTCCTTTAGACTTTGATTTAAATACGCGCTGTTTACTGTATTCTTTTCCATAAAAGTTTGTAATTTCCTCTTCTGCTGCATCCCTTGCGTCTACAGATAAGTTTACACTATCAGTTCTCATATAAGTTATAAAACCTGCTTCATATAAGCGTTGAGCAACTTGCATTGTCTTTCCTACTGGATACCCAAGTTTTCTTGAAGCTTCTTGCTGTAACGTAGAGGTTGTAAAAGGAGCAGCAGGAGATTTTTTTGCTGGTTTTTTTTGCAAATCAGCAATTGAAAAATCTGATGAAGAACATGATTGTAAAAATTCCTCTGCAGCTATTTTTGATTCAAAATTCTTTGGAATGATTGCTTTGAATGATTTACCATCAGAATTAAAAAATTGAGCAACTACTCTATAATGAGTATCTGCTTTAAATTGTTGAATGCTTCTTTCTTTTTCGACAATTAACCTTACCGCTACAGACTGAACCCTACCTGCAGACAAACCGCCTTTAACTTTTCTCCACAAAACTGGAGATAATTCATACCCTACGAGTCTATCTAACACTCTTCTAGCTTGTTGAGCATTTACCATATTATAATCAATATCTCTAGGTTGATCTACAGCTTTAAGTATTGCTTTTTTAGTAATTTCATGAAAAACAATACGTTTTGTGTTTTTATCCTCTAATTTTAACTGCTCTTTTAAATGCCAAGCAATTGCCTCTCCTTCTCTATCTTCATCACTTGCTAACCAGACAATATCTGCTTTTTTAGCTAAGGCTTTTAATTTTTTTACAACTGGTTTCTTATCCTCCGATATGATATATCTGGGACTAAAATCTCCATCAACATCTATTCCTAATTCTTTAGATGGTAAATCTACAATATGACCATAACTTGATTCTACTTGAAAATCTTTACCTAAAAATTTCTCAATAGTTTTTGCCTTTGCTGGTGATTCTACAATTACTAAATTTTTTGCCATATATGATATAAATTAGACCTAAATTAACTTCTAGGTGAGCTGTTTTAGGTTTGCAAAAGTAGAGAGTTTTTTTTTATATTTTGATTTTTCTAATAAATCTAGACAGATTTTAACAGGAATTTAGTTTAATTTATTGTGACAATATGTCATATTTTTTCTATTTTGGTTGTATCTTTGTAGCCAATTAACAAGATGAAGCATACAGAAAAAACTATAGACGAAAAGATACAGGGCAAGGCCCTTTTCACTGAAAATAAAGCAGAAAATACAAAAAAACTCTTTATAGAAAGTTATGGGTGTCAAATGAACATGAATGATAGCGAGATCGTTGCATCGATTCTTGACAAAGAAGGATATAATACTACTCAAATATTAGAGGAAGCAGATTTAGTTTTAGTAAACACCTGCTCTATTAGAGAAAAAGCCGAAACTACTGTTAGAAAAAGATTGCAGAAATATAATGCTGTAAAAAAAGTAAATCCAACCATGAAAGTAGGTGTATTAGGCTGTATGGCTGAACGCCTTAAAGAAAAGTTTTTAGAAGAAGAGAAAATTGTTGATTTGGTTGTTGGGCCTGATGCCTACAGAGATCTTCCAAATCTATTGACTGAAGTTAACGAAGGGAGAGATGCCATTAATGTAATATTGTCTAAAGATGAAACCTATGGAAATGTGTCACCTGTTCGATTAAATTCTAATGGAGTTTCTGCATTTGTATCAATAACCAGAGGTTGTGACAATATGTGTACTTTTTGTGTAGTTCCATTTACTAGAGGAAGAGAAAGAAGTCGAGATCCTAAAAGTATAATTTTAGAGATTCAAGAAATGGTTGACAAAAACTTCAAAGAAATAACCTTACTTGGTCAAAATGTAGATAGTTATTTATGGTTTGGTGGAGGCTTAAAAAAAGATTTTAAAAAAGCTTCTGAAATTGCACAAGCTACTGCTGTAAACTTTGCTCAACTTTTAGACATGTGTGCTATAGAATTTCCAAAAATACGTTTTCGTTTTTCAACTTCTAATCCTCAAGACATGAGTTTAGATGTAATTCATATTATGGCTAAACATAAAAATATTTGTAAATATATTCACCTTCCTGTTCAGAGTGGTAGCAATAAAATGCTCAAAGCAATGAATAGACAACATACCAGAGAGGAATACAAAGAATTAGTAGATAATATATTTAGAATAATACCAGAAATGTCACTTTCTCAAGATATGATTGTTGGTTTTTGTGGAGAAACAGAGGAAGATCACAAAGACACACTAGAATTGATGGATTATGTTAAATATGATTTTGGCTTTATGTTTGCATACTCTGAACGACCTGGAACTCTTGCTGCTAAAAAAATGCCAGATGATGTGCCTCATCACATAAAAAAAAGACGTTTACAGGAAATTATTGACCTTCAACAAGCTCATAGCTTGTATAGGACTAAACAACATCTTGGTAAAGTTGAAGAGGTACTAATTGAAGGAACCTCCAAAAAAGACCCTAACCAATGGAAAGGTAGAAATACACAAAACACAGTTATTGTTTTTCCTAAAGAACACTATCTATTAGGTGATTTTGTTAACGTTAAAGTTGAGGATTGCACTTCAGCAACCCTTAAAGGTATTGCAGTTGGATATTCTGATAATAACTAAAATAATATGGAAAACTTACAAACAGTAAAACAACGATTCGGAATTATTGGAAACGATGTTCAACTCTCAAGAGCACTTGAAAAAGCTGTACGAGTTTCTCCTACAGACATATCGGTACTAGTTACTGGTGAAAGTGGTGTTGGTAAAGAAAGTATTCCAAAAATAATTCATCAATTGTCACATAGAAAACATGCTAAATACATAGCTGTAAATTGTGGTGCAATACCTGAAGGAACTATTGACAGTGAACTTTTTGGCCATGAAAAAGGTGCATTTACAGGTGCTACAGCATCTCGTAAAGGGTATTTTGAAGTAGCAGATGGTGGAACAATTTTTTTAGATGAAGTTGGTGAATTACCCTTAACAACTCAAGTTAGATTGCTACGTGTTTTAGAGAACGGAGAATTTATAAAGGTTGGAGCTTCTCAGGTTCAAAAAACTAATGTAAGAATTGTTGCTGCAACTAATTTAAACATGCAACAAGCTATTGAAAAGGAAAAATTTAGAGAAGATTTGTATTACAGGCTAAGCACCATCGAAATTCACCTTCCACCATTAAGAGAAAGAAAAGAAGATATTCATTTATTATTTAGAAAGTTTGCGTCAGATTTTGCCCAAAAGTATAGAATGCCTACAGTTAGATTAGATGACAAAGCCTCTTCTCTTCTCTTAAACTATCATTTCCCTGGTAATATTCGTCAGTTGCGAAATATTGCAGAACAAATATCTGTAGTTGAAGAAAAAAGACTTGTTACTGTTGAAAAAATGGGGCAATATCTACCTAATAATAAAGGAAATTTACCTGCACTTGTTGGAGGAAATTCCTCAGCAAATGATTTTTCAACAGAAAGAGACATCATGTACAAGGTTCTTTTTGATATGAGGAATGATATTAATGATTTAAAAAAATTAACATTGGATTTAATGCGAAGGGGAAACTCCGAAAAAGTTCAAGAAGAAAATCATCAATTAATTGAAAAAATATATCAAGAAAAAGAACAAGATCCTTATCATGTAGAGGTTGTTAATTTGCCTCAGCATACAAGTACCAAAAATACTTATGATTTTGTTGAGGACATTGAAGAATCTGAAAATTTATCTCTTCAAGAAAAAGAAATTGAAATGATTAAAAAATCTTTAGAAAAAAACAATAACAAAAGAAAGTTAGCAGCAAAAGAATTGGGCATTTCTGAACGAACATTATATAGAAAAATCAAACAATATGATTTATAATTATATTGTACATTTGAACTACTTATGAAAAAAACAACATACCTTTTTTTATTCCTAATTTCAATCACACTCATTTCTAATTGTGGGATTTATAAATTTAATGGAGGATCAACAGGTAATGCAAAAACCATTCAAGTAGATTTTTTCCCAAATCAAGCTTCTTTAATTGAACCACAATTAAGTCAACGTTTTACCCAAGATATGCAAGATTTGTTTTTAAGACAAACAAATTTAGACCTTACAAACACTGGTGGAGACTTGCGTTTTGAAGGGGAAATTACAGGGTACCGAATCAATCCAATGAGTGCAACATCTCAACAAACTGCAGCGCAAAATAGACTAACAATCACTGTTAACGTTCGTTTTTATAATCGATTAAAGGAAGAAGATGATTTTGAAAAGCAGTTTTCTTTTTATTCAGATTTTGACGCTAATGCTCAGTTAACTGGAGGAGTTTTAGATGGAGCTCTAGATGAAATTTTGGAACGTATTATTCAAGATATTTTTAATGCCTCATTAGGAAACTGGTAATGAATATTGAAATTTATAAAAATCTACTATCTGACCCTAATCTTTTAAAAGATGAACAGACTATTGAGCTAAAAAATATCATTGGAGAATACCCTTATTTTCAATCTGCAAGAGCACTTTATTTAAAAGGCTTAAAAAATCAAGAAAGTTTTAAATACAATAACGAACTTAAAATTACAGCTGCTTACACCTCAGACAGGAGTGTCTTATTTGATTTCATAACCTCTACATCATTTAGAGAAAATTCTAATATTCATAAACAAATAAGTAAAAAAATAGCTCAACAAGATGTTTATGACCATTTTGAAATTAGATCAAGTATTGAGCAGGAACTATCCATTGGGAAACCAATTCATTTTTCTGAAAATGAAACTCATTCTTTTCAAGAATGGTTAAAAATTTCGACTCAAAAACCAATTTCAAGAAAAAAATCAACCATAAACACAAAAGATGTTGATAAAGAGTTTCTGATCAATCGATTTATAGAAAACAATCCTAAAATTTCGTCTATAAAAAAAGACGAGGATACAATAATAACTGTTTCTCAGAGTAACCCTGAAAATTTCTTAATGACAGAAACTCTGGCAAAAGTTTATCTTGAACAAAAAAAGTTTTCAAGTGCTATTAAAGCTTATGATATTTTAAGTTTGAAATATCCAGAAAAAAGTGGTTTCTTTGCAGACCAAATAAAAAAAATCAAAACTTTACAAAATATAAAATCATGAGTTATAACCTATTCTTAGCTGTGATACTGCTTGTTGCTGTTATTTTAATCTTAATAGTAATGGTTCAAAACCCTAAAGGTGGAGGACTATCCTCATCATTTGGCGGGGGCGGAGCGCAATCCCTTGGAGGAGTTCAAAATACTAACAACTTTTTAGATAGAACCACTTGGACCCTGGCAATTGCTATGTTTGCCTTAATTTTACTATCAAACTTTTCTATAGAAAGAAATGGATCATCAGATATTAAATTAGACAATTCATTAGAAGATGTTAGATCAACCCCAAAGACTAACGATTCTCCTTTACCATCTTCCAATGATTCATTATAAAATTAGTTTATAAAAAATTTAAATGAATGCCAGCGAAATGACACGTTGGCATTTTTTTTAACTCTAAAATTCAAATTTAATAGCTATATTGAAAAAATGGCAGTTCATTAGAAGTGGCATAATTTCTGAACAATTTACTAAAATTAAAAATTTAATAATGGGATTAAATATTCAACCTCTAGCAGATAGGGTTCTCGTAGAACCGGCTGCTGCAGAAACCAAAACTGCCTCTGGTATTATTATACCGGATAATGCAAAGGAAAAACCACAAAAAGGAACTATTGTTGCTGTTGGAAATGGAAAAAAAGACGAACCTTTAACCGTAAAAGTAGGAGATACAGTATTATATGGAAAATACGGTGGAACAGAATTAAAACTTGAAGGAAAAGACTATTTAATGATGCGCGAAAGTGACATCTTAGCAATTGTATAATTTTTACAAAAATAAATCAAAATGGCAAAAGATATAAAATTTGATAGTGATGCAAGAGATGGCCTCAAACGAGGTGTAGATGCTCTTGCAAATGCAGTAAAAGTAACTTTAGGCCCAAAAGGGCGTAATGTAATTATTTCTAAATCATTTGGCTCTCCTAATGTAACCAAAGACGGTGTTTCAGTAGCCAAAGAAGTAGAATTAGAAGATGAGCTAGAAAATATGGGAGCTCAAATGGTAAAAGAAGTAGCTTCAAAAACAAATGATTTAGCTGGTGATGGAACTACTACGGCTACTGTATTAGCTCAAGCAATAGTTAAAGAAGGTATAAAAAATGTTGCTGCAGGAGCCAATCCAATGGATTTAAAAAGAGGGATTGATAAGGCTGTACAGGCTATTATAATTGATTTAGAAAAACAAGCACAGAAAGTTGGAAACTCATCTGAAAAAATAAAACAGGTGGCAGCTATCTCTGCAAATAATGACAATACTATTGGAGATCTTATCGCTACTGCATTTGAAAAAGTTGGTAAAGAAGGTGTAATTACTGTTGAAGAAGCCAAAGGAATGGAGACTTATGTAGACGTAGTAGAAGGAATGCAATTTGATCGTGGTTATTTATCTCCATATTTTGTGACAGACGCAGATAAAATGATTGCTGATCTTGAAAACCCATACATTTTATTATTTGATAAAAAGATTTCTAATTTAAATGAAATTTTACCAATACTAGAGCCAGTAGCGCAATCAAGTAGACCCTTACTGATAATTGCCGAAGATGTTGATGGACAGGCCTTAGCCACTTTAGTCGTTAACAAGTTAAGAGGAGGATTAAAGATTGCTGCTGTGAAAGCTCCAGGATTTGGAGATCGAAGAAAAGCAATGTTAGAAGATATTGCAATTTTAACTGGTGGAACTGTGATTTCAGAGGAAAGAGGTTTTTCTCTAGAAAATGCAACTTTAGATCTATTAGGTACTGCTGAAACAATTACCATAGACAAAGACAACACTACGATTGTAAACGGGAATGGAGATGCTGAAGCAATCAAAGCCAGAGTTAACCAAATAAAAGCACAAATAGAAACAACAACCTCTGATTACGATAAAGAAAAGCTTCAAGAACGTCTGGCCAAATTGGCTGGAGGAGTTGCTGTTCTATACGTAGGAGCAGCCTCAGAAGTTGAGATGAAAGAAAAGAAAGACAGAGTAGATGATGCGCTTCATGCTACAAGAGCAGCAGTTGAAGAGGGAATTGTTGCTGGTGGAGGTGTTGCTTTGGTGAGAACTAAAAAAACGCTAGAAAAAATAGCTACAGATAACTTAGATGAAACAACTGGAGTTCAAATTGTGAATAAAGCGATTGAATCTCCACTAAGAACTATTGTTGAAAATGCGGGTGGTGAAGGTTCTGTGGTTATAAACAAAGTATTAGAAGGAAACAAAAACTTTGGTTATGATGCAAAGTCAGAAACCTATGTAGATATGTTAGAGGCTGGTATTATAGATCCTAAAAAAGTAACTCGAGTTGCATTAGAAAATGCTGCTTCAGTTGCAGGTATGATTCTAACTACTGAATGTGCATTAATTGATATTAAAGAAGAAGCTCCTGCTGGGGCTGGAATGCCACCAATGGGTGGAGGAATGCCAGGAATGATGTAAGATATTTTATTCAATTAATAATAAATCCCAATCTTCTAGATTGGGATTTATTTTTTTTATTTCTTCAAAATAACTTTGTAATTCGAATAAAAATAAGCTGCTCTCAAATAATCTTCTGTACCATCCTTATTCATAAAAGTACTTACTCGTTCTGAATTAAAAACAAAAGGTGTTTTAGTATGAAATTTTGTGTTTTTAATAAAACTTATTGTTGGTGAATGAAAAACTTTTGCTGCTACTACTAAAAATGTCTTGGCGTTAAAAAAATAAGTCCATTGATCTGGAGTATTTGTATTTTCATCTTCTTTGTAAGAAACCTCCACAACAAATGTTTTTTCACCATTTAAAATCGTGTCTTTTTTATAAAAAAGTAATGCATTACTTTCCTTCAAATTAAAGGGCTGGCTTATGACATAATAAGCAGATTTGAAGGAGTTAATTATTGATTTCATTTCGTCACTACTAATTGAAATCAAAGAATCTCCAATAGTTTTTGTGAAATTATTATTTAAAATGGAGATAGTAGATTTATTCTCTGCTATAGAAGTTATATTTCCATTTATAAAATCACCACCATAAAATGATTGATGTTGAGTAATCTCTTTCTCTTTTAATCCTTCCTTATTGTATAAAATTGTTTTCTTCGTAAAAGATAATGTGTCAATTTTTTGCCAAAGTTCTAGACCTCCATGAGCTTCTAAAGACCTCAAAAGTATTTGTTTTGCTGTTAGTTCTGTTTTCTGACAAGAAAAAAGAAAACTAATAGCAATCATAAAAATGACTTTAAAAAAATCTTTAATCAATGATTTTAATTTTTATGAGATTCAACAACTTTCTTATCTCTATATTTACAACACGCTGGATTAGCATTGTAAGAGTGATCTAATGCTTTTATACCTTTGGTATCATGACCAACAGCAGCAACATTTTGTTGAATGATCTTTATACCTGTTTTATTTTCATCTATAATAAGTGAAAGCTGATGAGTGTTAAGATCCCAAGAGGCAAACTTTACTCCTTTAGAATTTAATGCTGCTTTTTCTATTCGTTTTTTACACATCATACAAACTCCATCAACTTCAATAGCAACTTTTGAATTCTTGTTTTTCTTTTGTGCTACTGAAGAGAATCCTACCAACAATAAACAAACTATTATAATACTTTTTTTCATTTTAATCTATTTTAAATCTTAAACCACTGTATAACATTCTTCCAAAAATTGGTGCGTAAATAATTGTTGAATCAAAATTTTCGCCAAAAGGATTGTCAGCTGCTAAAATAGGATTTTTCTGTTTCAAATTTGTTAAATTCTCTACTCCAAAATACATCTCAAACTTTTTAGAAAAAACTTTAGTGACTTGAGTGTTTAGTAAACTATAAGAATTTGAATACTCTTCTAATTGATAATCAACAGGATTCATTGAAGTATTAGGAAGACGTTGCTCTCCGATAAAATTATAGGTTAAGTCAAACTTCCACTGCTTAATCAATCCTACTGGCTTTGTTTCGTATGACAAATTTGCAAAGAAGCGGTGATTTGGAGTCAGTGGTTTTGAAAATCTTCCAGAGGTATAGTCAGTTTCTATGCCATAGAATTTATAAGCCAATCGAACATTTAGATACTCATTAATAAAATAATTTATTTCTGTCTGAAAGCTATTTGCATAACTTTCACCTTCCAAATTATAGAAGGAAATTCTTTGTGGGTTTTCCCAATCTACCACCACTTGGTTTTGAAAATACGTTCTATAAAAGTCGAAGGTAATATCTCCTTTTTTATCAAATAAATTAAATCCTTGTAAATATGAAATTCCATAATTCCAGGCAACTTCTGGATCTAAACCGTATATTTTACCTCCTGAGGATTGAATGTCTATCTGTCTAGCACTTGCAAATAATTGCTGATTTTCTGCAAACACATTAGCACTTTTTCTTCCCTGACCAACAGAGGCCCTAAAAACTGCTTTTTCCCAAGGTGCATACCTTAAATGAACTCTAGGTGTTATAAAGGTTCCTAATAAATTATGAGTATCAACTCTCAGTCCTGTGGTAAAACTAAAATTTTCTAAATTATCATACGCATATTCAAAAAAACCTCCAAAAGAATTCTCATTTCTAGAAAAATTAATAGAATTTACAAATTCATCATAGGTATCATAAGTAAAATTTACCCCTGTTGTAAACTTGCTTCGAGTATCTCCTATAATTGAATTAAATAGCAAATTTGAATAAATACTTTCATGCTTAATATCATAGGTTTTTAATCCAAAATAAGAATCTTGTTCGTGTTTGCTATACGCTAATTGAAATCCAAAACTTTGAAAGGGAAGCTCTGGAAAAACATAGCCTAATTTTAGAGAAGAATCAAAGCGTTTAGTGTCAATTTCACCTCCCCAGATATCTGACCCTCCTTTATCTAAACGAGGATTAAAATTGATTTCTCCTGTTTGTTTGGCATCATTCATATAACGAACATTGATGAAGCTTACCCAACCTTTTTCTGCATCTAAGTATTGCCATCGGCTCATCACATTCACTTGGCTAGTTAATGGGTTATCTAAAAAATTATCTTTATTTCTATCAAATTTCTCACCTCTGTAGTTTCCATGAATATACAAGCCTGTTTGCCATTTTTCAGATATTTTATGATTAAAATGCGTGTTCAATTCTAATCTACCACCTAAAGACCCATAAGTGTTTAAAAAAAATCTTTTATCTGTAAAAGGCTTTACTAATTCTGCATTAATTTGTCCAGAGATACTCTCATAACCATTAATAACACTTCCTGCTCCTTTAGTTATTTGAATACTTTCTACCCAAGTACCGGGAGTAAATGTGAGACCAAAAACCTGGGCTGCACCACGAATTGAAGGAAGATTTTCTTGAGTTATGAGTAAATAAGGACTTTTTAAACCTAACATTTGAATTTGACGAGTCCCTGTTAAGGCATCTGAAAAATTTACATCTATAGACGGGTTAGTTTCAAAGCTCTCAGCTAGATTACAACAGGCAGCCTTCAATAATTCTGCACTGTTTACTGTAAAAACATTTTGTGTTTGTACAAAAGATCTTTGTGTTGCTTTCTTTTTACTATTTATAGTTACTTCTTCTAACTCATTTTCTGGGGTTATAAAATGATGTATGGGTTCTAAATTAGTTATAGTAAGTGTATCTGTCTTATAACCAACATAACTAACTACAAGCTTCTTGTAACTTTTTTTGTAAGGAATTGTAAACCATCCTTTTTCATTAGTTGTAGCCCCTGTAGAGCTATTTAACCAATAAACATTGGCTCCAAAAACTCCTAAATTATCTTTAGGATTGTTTTTATCCATAATCATACCCGTTAATGTTTCTTGAGAGAATAAAAACAAGGGTAATAATAAAAAGATGGTAATAATGCTATTTTTTTTCATTGGATTGTATTTAACTTTTAATAATAACTAGACGAGGAATCATCTAAAAAGATGATGCTATTGTAGTATTATTTAAAATTAAATTAAAAAAGCCTGATGTAAAACCTGAATATCTTGGACTATATCAGGTGGAGTGAAGTCTAAGCAACACTTTATTGCTGTGGCAATGAAGTTGAAATTTCCTAAATAAGTATTTGTCTTATAAAAAATAACTTCTGCATCTACATCCTTAAGATTAATAAATTTTTCTTTATTAAATATTGATGCTTCGAGGAGTGTTGTTTCATCTTTACAACAATTATTTTGATTAACTGAGGATGAACTAGAGTTCATAGTTACCTTTGAATTACAATTATCAGCATCACCAAAATAAGATACATCAATTAAATTAGTGCCACAGTAATGTTCATCTATGGTAAAAGACATGGATGAGAATAGCACTACAAATGACAGTAGCGTTGTACTTATTTTTCTTACAATTTCATTCATTGTTACGCAAAAATACAACAGAATTTTTTAAAATTATGTTAAACTATTTTTAGTTTTTTTTAACCAAGTAAATTTTTATGAGACTAGACTTTTTCAACTAAATAAATGATTCTACTATAGATTTCAAGAAAGGATAAAACCATGAACAAAAAATTAAAAAAATACTTTAATTTTATACTTTTAAATTTTACATAATGATAAACACCAGCAAGATTAAAGACTTTGTAAATAATGTTATTTCATCACCTAAATCTACAGGTGAAAAACAACAAATTATTTGTGATTTCTTAAAGAATGAAGTCTCTTATTATGATTGGGTTGGTTTCTACTTTAAAAATGGAGAAAATGAAGAATTAAAGTTAGCTGAATTTGCTGGAGAGCCAACAGAGCACACTATTATACCTTTTGGAAAAGGAATTTGCGGTCAAGTAGCCGTTACTAATCAAAATTTTGTTGTTCAAGATGTAAGTGAACAAAGTAATTATATTTCTTGTGGCTGGAAAGTAAAATCAGAAATTGTAATACCAATTATGGTGAGAAATGTAAATATTGGCCAAATTGATATTGATTCTCATACTTCTAAACCATTCTCTGAAGCTGATGAAGAATTGTTAATGTTTATATGCAATAAAATAGCCACTTTATATTAAACTGAAACTTCAACTTCAACCAGAAGTTGAATTACTATTTTATAGATATATAAACTTCAAAATCCTAAAGAAAAAAATTTATTCACAATTGTAGTATAAGTTTCTTTATTTCTAATGAGATTCTGTTGTTTTAGCAATTCACATTTAGTAGATTTGTGTGCTTAACTAAGCACACAAATGAGCAATCTAAAAATTATCCAATCTGCATTAATTTCAGTATTTCACAAAAATGGTTTAAAGCCAATAGTTGAGGAGTTACATAAAAATAATGTTACCATCTTCTCAACTGGAGGAACAGAAAAATTTATCAAAGAATTAGGAATTCCCGTTACACCTGTTGAGGATGTTACCTCTTATCCTTCAATTTTAGGGGGTAGAGTAAAAACATTACATCCAAAAGTTTTTGGAGGCATTTTAAACAGGCAAGATCATCAGGGAGATATTTCAGAGATGAAAGCATATGAAATTCCACAAATTGATCTTGTAATTGTAGATTTGTATCCTTTTGAAAAAACAGTAGCCTCTAATGCAAGTGAACAAGATATTGTTGAAAAAATAGATATTGGTGGCATCTCATTAATTAGAGCCTCTGCAAAAAACTTTAAAGATACGTTTACCATATCTTCAATGGATCAATATGAGGAATTCTTAACACTTTATAAAGCCAATAATGGTGCTTCGCACTTAGCTGAAAGAAAAAAATTCGCTGCAAAATCATTCAACATATCTTCACATTATGATACCGCAATTTTTAATTATTTTAATGAAGATGAAATTGCATATAAAGTTAGTGAAACTGTTTCTAAAACTTTACGTTATGGAGAAAATCCTCATCAAAAAGGGTATTTCTTTGGGGATTTAGATGCCATGTTTGAAAAAGTTCATGGAAAAGAATTAAGCTACAACAATCTATTAGATATTGATGCTGCAGTAAATTTAATGGGAGAGTTTACAGGTGAATCTCCAACATTCGCTATTTTAAAACACAACAATGCATGTGGTTTTGCTCAGAGAGAAACTATTTCTAATGCCTATATAGATGCTCTAGCAGGTGATCCTGTATCTGCTTTTGGAGGAGTCCTCATCTCTAACACTAGGATTGATAAAATAACTGCTACTGAAATTCATAAATTATTTTGTGAGGTTGTTATTGCTCCTTCTTTTGATGAAGAGGCTTTACTTATTTTAAAAGGAAAGAAAAACCGTGTTCTTTTAATACAAAAAAGTGTAGAGCTTCCAAATCAAATCGTTAGAACTTCACTAAACGGGATACTAGTTCAAGATAGAGATACCATAACTGACTGTTTGGAAGATTTAACATATGCAACAAATTGTAAACCTTCCAATAACGAACTAGATGATTTATTATTTGCTTCAAAAATATGCAAGCATACAAAATCAAATACTATAGTACTAGTAAAAAATAAACAGTTATATGCTAGTGGAACAGGTCAAACAAGTAGAGTTGATGCTTTAAATCAAGCTATAGAAAAGGCAAATAATTTTGGTTTTAATTTAGATGGGGCTTCGATGGCTAGTGATGCATTTTTCCCTTTTCCAGATTGTGTAGAAATTGCAAATAATGCAGGAATTAAGAATGTGATTCAACCAGGTGGCTCTATAAAAGACCAACTAAGCATTGATTATTGCAATAAAAATAACGTAGCAATGGTTATGACTGGAACCAGACATTTTAAACATTAAATTTCAACTTGATTACTAGCTTATTTTTACTAGCTTTGTAATTAGAGATTCTTACACAGAAAATTAATCATATTTATGGGCTTTTTTGATTTCATGACTGAAGACATTGCCATTGACTTAGGAACGGCAAATACACTTATTATCCACAATGGAAAAGTTGTGGTTGATAGTCCGTCTATAGTTGCAAGAGATCGAGTTAGCGGAAGAATTATAGCTACTGGTACAGAAGCTAATTTAATGCAAGGAAAAACTCATGAAAATATTAAAACTATTCGCCCACTAAAAGATGGAGTAATAGCTGATTTTCAAGCCTCTGAAGAAATGATTAAAGAGTTTGTAAAAAAAATTCCTGCCTTTCGAAAAAAGTTTTTCCCTCCTTCACTAAGGATGGTTATTTGTATTCCATCAGGAATTACTGAAGTTGAAAAAAGAGCTGTTCAAGATTCAGCGAGACATATGAATGCTAAGGAGATTTACCTTATATACGAACCTATGGCAGCTGCTATTGGTGTTGGAATTGATATCATGGAACCCAAAGGTAATATGATTATTGATATTGGAGGTGGAACTACAGAAATTGCAGTAGTAGCTCTTGCAGGTATAGTCTGTGATCAATCAGTGAAAGTTGCTGGTGATTTATTTACGAATGACATCATGTATTACATGCGAACTCAACACAATTTATATGTAGGAGAAAGAACCGCTGAAAAAGTAAAAATAAATATTGGTTCGGCAACAGAAGACCTAGACAACCCTCCAGAAGACATGCTGGTTCAAGGTAGAGATTTATTAAGCGGAAAGCCAAAACAAGTTCAAATCTCACATAGAGAGATTGCAAAAGCTTTGGATAAATCAATTCTTAGAATTGAAGACGCAGTAATGGAAACATTATCTAAAACACCTCCAGAACTAGCTGCCGATATATACAATACAGGAATATATTTAGCAGGTGGTGGCTCTATGCTAAGAGGTTTAGATAAAAGACTTTCTAGAAAAACAGATTTACCTGTTTATATTGCTGAAGACCCCTTAAGAGCAGTAGTAAGAGGTACTGGAATAGCTTTAAAAGAGCTAGATAAATATAAAAATGTCTTAATGAAATAATCAAAGACATCTCTACTTCTTATGCAACAACTCATTTATTTTATTCAGAAGTATCGATATTTTTTATTTTTTCTATTTCTTGAGCTTATTGCATTTCAACTTATTATAAATAACCTTAGCTTCCATAAAAGTAAATTTATAAATTCTGCTAGTTCTATAACTGGAGATTTCTACAGTAAAACTAACTCAATCCGTGATTATTTTCAACTTGATACTGAAAATAAAGAACTGTTAAACGAAAATTTAATATTGAGAAACAAACTCGAAAAATTGTCTCTAAGTATTGACACCTCTCCTATCACTAAAATTTTTGAAAAGACAGATCTTCGTCAAAGATACTCATACATTCAGGGTAGAATAGAGAAAAATCAATTTCGTAATAATTATAATTTTTTAACTATTAATTTAGGGAAAAAAGACAGTCTTGTTCCTGAGATGGGAGTTATTAATAGTAAGGGAATTCTTGGCATTACAGAAAATGTCCTGCAGCGTTATTCTAGAGTTAGATCAATATTAAATAAGAACAGTAAGATTAATGCGAAACTCAAAAATAGCAACTATTTTGGAACTTTAACTTGGGATGGTTTAGATTATAATAGTACTCAATTATTAGATATCCCTAGACAAGCAAAACTGAAGGTAGGTGATACAATTATAACTGGAGGAATGTCTTCAATTTTCCCAGAAGGAATACCTATTGGAAGTATTGATAATATCGTTAATGAAGCCAGTATAAAAAGAATCATAAATATTAAACTCTTTAATGATATGAGTAACTTGAAAAATATTTATGTTGTTAAAGATTTTGACAAACAGCAACTTGTGAATCTTGAAAAAACCAGCAATGAATAAAATTCGTGTTTTTTTATGGATAATAGTCATCCTCTTCCTCCAAATATTAGTGTTGAACAATATTAATTTTTCTCAACACATTAACCCATATCTATACATTTCTTTTATTTTCTTATTTCCATTAACCAAAAATCGATTTATATTTTTAACAGCTGCTTTTTTTTATGGTTTAATCTTAGATTTTTTCTCTGATACTGGAGGTATTCATGCCGCCTCACTATTATTTGTTGCTTTTTTTCGTTTATACTTTATCAAACTTTTTTTTAGAAAAAATAACATAGACTATCTACTCTTTAATCTTCATTCTGAAGCATTTGGACAAGTATTTAATTATGTGGTAACCATAACAATTATTCATCATTTTATGTTATTTTCGTTAGATAACTTTAGTTTTAATAATATAAATATTGTGTTGTTAAATACTTTATACTCTAGTATTTTTACCTTGGTTCTTTATTTTTTAGGGTCATATATTTTAAGAAAAAAACAACTTCATTGATATGAAAAGGAGTTTTTTACTATACTTTTTAATTACTCTAATCGGGATCCTTTTTGTGGGAAGATTATTTCAATTGCAAGTTGTAAGAGGTAAAAATTATAACCCTGTAAAAAATTCTGCTGTAAAGGTTAAATTTGACATGCCTGAGAGAGGCTATGTATATGATAGAAATGGAGAATTACTAGTTGCCAATCAACTCTCCTATGATGTAACTATAGTTCCAAATGAGGTAACTCCATTAGATACAATAGAGTTTTGCTCACTTTTAAAAATTAGCAAAGAAAACTTCATTAAGCGTTTTAAAAAAGCGGAAAATTATGCTCCCTGGTTAGAATCAGTTTTTTTAAAACAACTTGCAAAAGAAGATTTTGCTTTTTTGCAAGAAAAGCTTCACAAATTTCAAGGGTTTTATATTCAAAAAAGAGTAATAAGAAATTATCCAATAAAATCTGCAGCAAATATTTTAGGATATATTAATGAAGTAAATGAGCTTATTGCAAAAAAAGACAACTATTATCAACAAGGAGAGCTTATTGGTAAAGCTGGAATAGAGGCTCAATATGAAAAAGTTTTGAGAGGAAAAAAAGGTAAAAAATATTTTAGAAGAGATCGATTCAATAAAATAAAAGGACCTTTTAAAAACGGCATATATGACTCAATAGCTGTTAATGGAAAAGATATCACATTAACAATAGATAGTAAACTTCAACAGTATGGAGAATATTTAATGAAGGGTAAACGCGGAGGTATTATAGCACTTGAACCCTCTAGTGGTGAAATTCTAGCTTTAGTAACTTCACCTAGCTATGACCCTAATATGATGGTAGGTCGATTACGATCTCCTAATTCTGTGAAGCTCATTGGAGATACCATTAACAAGCCGATGTATGATCGAGGGCTCAAAGGAACTTATCCTCCTGGGTCACCATTCAAATTAGTTAATGCCCTCATTGGACTTCAAGAAAATGTGATAGATGAAAACACTCATTTCTTTTGTAATGGTGGTTATCGTTACGGGAATCGGAAAAATGAATTTATGAAGTGTCATTGTGATATTTATGGAAAACCGATTCAACTAAATTCAGCCATTTCAAAATCTTGCAATAGTTATTTTGCAAATACGTATAAGAGAATTATTGAAAAAGATAAAAATTCCACAAACGGAATGAATAACTGGAGTACACATGTTAAAAGTTTTGGATTAGGCAACTATTTAGGATATGACTTGCCAGAGGGAGACAAAGGCTTAATACCCAATGGAGATTATTATAATAGAATGTATACTTATAGGTGGAATGCATCCACAAATATCTCAAATGCCATAGGACAAGGAGAGGTTTTAACAACACCTATTCAACTAGCAAATGTAACTGCAGCTATTGCAAATAGAGGTTTTTTTTATACACCTCATGTAGTTAAAAAAATTGATAACCAAGCCATTACAGATTCATCATATACTACTCCAAAATACACTACCATTGAAAAAAAACACTTTGAACCTATAATTCAAGGAATGCATGAAGTATTTAAAACAGGTACAGCTAGTTGGGTTAATATTGAAGGTATTGATATTGTTGGAAAAACAGGTACATCAGAAAATTTTATGAGAGTGGGTAGAAAAAAAATTAAATTACCAGACCATTCTATTTTGGTAGCTTTTGCGCCAAAAAACGATCCTAAAATTGCTGTTGCTGTGTTTATTGAAAATGGAGGGTTTGGATCAACTGTTGCCGCACCAATAACTAGTCTAATTATAGAAAAATATCTAAGAGGAATGATTAGTAGAAAATGGATTGAAGAACGAATGTTAAAAACGGATTTAAGTCCAATATATGAAAGACAAACTATAGCATTAAAACAAATTGAGACAGAAACAAAATAATATTTTTTTTGGTATAGATTGGCTACTCGTACTTTTCTTCACACTACTAGTTGGTTTTGGATGGATAAATATATATGCTGCATCTTATACTGATGAAAATATTCAGGCGTTTGATTTTTCCTCAAAATATGGCAAACAACTTCTTTGGATATTATTTAGTATTCCTCTCATTATTTTGATTTTATTTATTAATGCAAAATTTTATCAGCGTTTTTCTAGTATTTTTTTCATTCTTTCATTATTAACTTTGATAGGACTATTTATTTTTGGAACAGAGGTTAATGGTGCAAGATCTTGGTATCGTTTTGGAAGTGTTAGTATCCAACCCTCTGAGTTTGCAAAGGCTTTTACTGCTCTAGGGCTAGCAAAATTAATGAGTGATAGAAAATACAATTTAAGCATACTAAAAAATCAAATAAAAGCATTTATAATAATTTTTTTACCTGCTTTACTGATTGCTCTTCATGACCCAGGTTCTGCCATTATATATTTAGCATTCTTTTTTGTTTTAAATAGAGAGGGATTAACCTTAGCCTATATTATTTTTGGGGCTCTATCTATTGTATTATTTATTGGTACCATTATAGCAGGCGTTAAAATTATTATCAGCTTATTATACATTATCATTTCCATTTATATCATTTACAGCATATATAAAAATAAACGTTTCTTAAAATTTAATTGGATAAAGATTGTAGGGATATATTTGTTTTCCTCTTTTTTTATTCTTAGTGCAGATTATTCTTATAATAATATTTTAAAGAAACACCAAAGAGATCGATTTGAGGTAATTTTAGGAAAAACCTCAGATACTAAACAAATTGGATACAATTCAGATCAGTCCATACAAACGATTAGTTCAGGGAAATTTTGGGGAAAAGGTTTTCTTGAAGGAGATAAAACTCAAGGAAATTTTGTGCCTGCACAAGACACAGATTATATCTTCAGTGTTGTAGGAGAAGAGTGGGGATTTGTAGGTTCTAGTTTGGTTATATTTTTATTTATGGCGCTTCTTTACAGAATAATATATAAGGCAGAAAAACATGCCAATAAGTTTGGTAGAATTTATGGTTATGGAGTGGCCTCTATTTTATTTTTTCATTTAATTGTAAATATTGGAATGGTGATTGGACTTTTACCAACAGTTGGAATACCATTACCTTTTTTTAGCTATGGAGGATCTTCATTGTGGGGATTTACGCTTTTACTCTTTATTTTCATAAAACTTGATACCCAAAAAAGTTATGACTGGTAATTTTTAACACCAAAAAAAACGCTCTATTTTTCATCAAAATAGAGCGTTTTTTTTAATTTTTATAATAAAACCTATAAGGTAGCAACTTGCTTAGTTAATTTTGATTTTAAATTAGAAGCCTTGTTTTTGTGTATAATATTATTCTTTGCTAGTTTGTCTAACATTGAAACCACTTTTATTAACATACCCTCAGCCTCCTTCTTATCAGAAGATGCACGTAGATCTCTTACAGCGTTACGTGTAGTTTTATGCTGATGCTTGTTACGCAATCTTTTTGATTCGTTACTTCTTATTCTTTTTAATGCTGACTTATGATTTGCCATTTCTTTAATATTTTTTTTTTAAAATTGTAGTCCGTACGGGAATCGAACCCGTGTTACCAGGATGAAAACCTGGCGTCCTAACCCCTAGACGAACGGACCAATTGCAATCTTAAATAAAATAATCCTTCGATTGCGGATGCAAATATACAACGTTTTTAAAACTCTACAATATTTTTTTAAAAAATTTAATAGGCCTTTGCGAATAAGACTTTTCTTGATGATTTCTCTCCAGTTAAAACACAAGTCCCCACCTCTTCTTTTGCATTGTTTGGTATACATCGAATCGTGGCTTTCGTTAACTCTTTAATCTTATTTTCTGACTCTTTGGTGCCATCCCAATGAGCAGACACAAAACCACCTTTATTCTCAATAACTTCCTTGAACTCTTCAAAAGAATTCACTTCAGTAATATGACTATTCCTGAAAGAAAGTGCTGTGTCAAATAAATTTTCTTGAATTTCCTCTAATAAATTTTCAATATAATTAATTAATTCGTCTTGAGAAACGGTCTTTTTTTCTAGGGTATCTCTTCTAGCAACTTCAACAGTATTATTCTCAATATCACGGTTGCCAATAGCAATTCTTACAGGAACACCTTTAAGTTCATATTCTGCAAACTTTGCTCCAGGTCTAAAAGTATCTCTGTCATCAAATTTAACAGAAATTCTTTTTGACTTTAACGATTTTACAATAATTGCTGCTTTTTCAGAAATCATAGCTAATTGATCTGCCCCTTTATAAATAGGAATAATAGCGACCTGAATTGGTGCCAGTTTTGGAGGTAACACCAAACCTAAATCGTCTGAATGAGTCATTATCAATCCACCAATTAATCGAGTAGAAACCCCCCAAGAAGTTGCCCACACATATTCTTGTTTACCTTCTTTAGATGTATATTTTACGTCAAAAGCTTTAGCGAAATTTTGTCCTAAAAAATGTGATGTTCCAGCTTGAAGTGCTTTACCATCTTGCATTAATGCTTCTATAGTGTAGGTGTCTTCTGCACCTGCGAACCTTTCGCTTTCTGACTTATAACCTTTAATCACTGGCATTGCCATAAAACTCTCTGCAAATTCAGCATAGATTTTTTGCATTTGAACGGCTTCTGCAACTGCTTCATTTTTAGTTGAATGTGCAGTATGCCCCTCTTGCCATAAAAACTCAGCAGTTCTCAAAAATAATCTGGTTCTCATTTCCCATCGAACAACATTAGCCCATTGATTAATTAACAATGGTAAATCTCTGTAGGACTGAATCCATCCTTTATAGGTATTCCAAATAATAGCTTCAGATGTAGGTCTAACTATTAACTCTTCTTCTAATTTAGCCTCAGGGTCAACCCTAAGTTTACCTGAGTTATCAGGATCATTCTGTAATCTATAATGAGTAACAACAGCACACTCTTTAGCAAATCCTTCTGCATTTTTTTCTTCAGCTTCAAATAAACTTTTGGGAACAAATAGAGGAAAATAAGCATTCTGATGTCCTGTCTCTTTAAACATCCTATCTAATTCTGCCTGCATTTTCTCCCATATTGCAAAACCATAGGGCTTGATTACCATACAGCCTCTTACTGCAGAATTTTCGGCTAAATCTGCTTTCTGTATAATTTCATTATACCATTTAGAATAGTCTTCTGCTCTTTTTGTTAACTTCTTGCTCATAATCCAAACTTTGGCACAGATGTTGTTATTTCTATGTTATTAAATATATTGTAAATTTGTTGTAATGTAAAAATACGAAAGCAAAACTAAAGCATTTTAAGCATAGAGAATAAAAAAAATGCTTTTTAGTTCTAATACCGGTTTTTTATTGACTCTAAAAAAATTATTATGAAGTTAAACTATCACAAACTAAATCAGTCACCTTTACTATTTCTCTTAGTACTTACTTTGATAACATCCTGTACGGTTTATCAAAACGTTCCTGATACTGATGGTATTTATTCTTCAGAAAGAAATAGAACAAGAATAATTGTTGATAATACCAAAGAATATCAAGAACACGAAAATCAGTACTTCACAAGAGAACTTGAAAGGATTGATGGTATTAATGGAACAGATATCCTTACCAATATTGAAACCTATAGTTCAATTGAAGACACCATAAATAATGCTCCTGAAAGTATCTATTCATACAACATGAATAATGCTTGGGGAAATGCTGACAGTGATCAAGTAGTTATAAATCTAAATTTAAATAACCTTGGATACGGATGGAATAATTATTGGAATTTTTACGATCCTTATTATAGTTTTGGGTATCTAAACCCTTGGAATAGAAGAGCATGGAGATTTGGATGGAGAAATAGGTTTGGTGATCCCTCTTTTTGGCCTGGTTATGGATATTTCCAGTTACCACATTACAACCCTTATTTCAATGGGATGTATGGGTACGGTTATTTTAATTTTAGAAACTACTATGGTTATGGCTTTATGTACAATAGATACAGAAACTATAATTACGGAAGAAGAAATTATTATAACAATGCTTTAAGCTCAAGGAATTACACAAATTCTAGGAGAATATATAATAATAACCGAAGAGTAACTTTTACCAATAGAAGATCACAAAATACATCTAGAGATATCAATGTTGATAATCTAGCTAGTAGGCTAAGATTTGATAAAAATAAAATCAAAGTCTACAGTCAAACAAAAAATGTTCCTGAACAAAATAGACGAGCTAAAAGCACCAGAGAAAATCCTGATGTTCGCACAAGTAGTAGATCAAGTAGATCTAGATACAACTCGAATACTTCAAGATCTAGAAACAATAATTCTTCGAGGCGTTCTTCATTTAGAAGCAGTAATTTTTCACGAGGAAGCAGCTCATCCTCTGGAAGGAGTTCCTCGGGGAGTAGAAGTTCATCATCGAGAAGCTTTTCTAAAAGAGGTGGTTAAAATTTAATCAAATATTTATGAAAAAAATTATTTCTTTTGTGGTTTTTGCTGCACTCACAAGTGCGTCTTATTCTCAATCTCTTGGTTATCAAAATATAGCTACAATGTTTTCAAATAATGATGAAAATGGTAGTGCTAGGTTTGTTTCTATGGGGGGAGCTTTTGGTGCACTAGGCGGAGATGTATCTTCTATGATTATTAACCCTGCTGGGATATCAGTTTTTAATGGTAATAATGCAGCAATAGCATTTCAAACTCGAAATACTAATATTGCAACAACCTATTATGGCAATTCACTAATAACTCAAGAAGATTTTTTTAATATATCAAATGCAGGCGCAGTTTTTACTTTCGAAAACAACATAGATAATGAGTGGTCTAAATTTGCTTTTGGAGTTAACTTTAGAATTTCTACTGATTTTGAGAATAGATTTAATGCGAAAGGAAATAGTGGTTTTTCTTCATTTGATAGTTTTCCTCTAGACGAAAATCAAAACCCAATTATCTACAATATTGCAGAAAATCAGGAATTCTCAAACTTTTATAATGGTGAGCTTTCAGAATTAAATTTTGTGTTCTCCGGAGTCTATCAAGAAAAATTACATGTTGGGGCTGGATTAAACTTTTATGACGTTAATTTTAGTCAACAAGTTGTTTTAAAAGAAAATAATACTGATGGGGATGAAAATATATTGTCTGCAAAATTTTATCAAGAAAATTTCACAAATGGAGTTGGTTTTTCTTTGAGTGCAGGTTTTATATATAAACCAACTAATACGATACGTTTAGGTTTAAGTTATCAATCACCAACTTGGTTTACAGAACTGATTGAAAATACTAATATTATTAACAATGATGGTTTTTTGGGAGATACTGAAATTCAGGTAAGTAATGATGATGTGATTTATGATAATACATTTGGAGGCAATTTACCTTTCCAAGAACTACTTTACAAATTACGAACACCCGCTAAAATTACAGCAAGTACAGCACTTATTTTTGGAAAAGTGGGTTTGATTAGTTTAGATTACTCCTCTAAAAATTATAATGGTCTATATCTATCTGGGGATGATTTTTCACAAGAAAATTTATTTTTTGACAATCAGTTAAAAAGAGCCAATTCAATTCATCTTGGAACGGAATGGAGAATTAATCAATTAAGTTTGAGGGGTGGTTTTCAATACCAGGAAAGCCCTTACACAAATTCAGTTTTATCAGATAATCAAGAAACGTACTCATTTGGCTTAGGATATAATTTTGGATCTATAAAACTTAACCTGGCCTATAGAAAAAATAATAATAACGAACAATACAACTTTTACCCTCAATACAATCTAGTTGAACCAGCACAATTAGACATCGACAACACGGTAATTACGATTGGTCTTTCTGTTCATATTTAATTGAAAGCCAAGTTTTTTTTGAAATTTATGGCCTTTTTTTAACTTCCATTTTTATTTATATTTAACATCTCTATTCATTTTTTTGGACTAATTTTGCTGCTTATTTATTTTTCTAATGAATGCACAAAAAATAACAATTCAGACAACAAACAATGAGGAGATCATAAAATTTGTTAGTGATCAAATTTTAATAAACGGAGGTAGTTACGAATTTAATAATATTGATGAAGCTAAAAACTCTCTACTAGCTCAACAGCTATTTTATTTACCTTTCGTTAAAAAAATCTTCATTACTGCAAATTTTATTGCAATTCAGCGATTTAATATTGTTAACTGGGTAGATGTACAGGAAGAAGTTAGAGAGCAAATTGAAGCTTACTTTGTGGCAGGTGGAATCGCTGTGAAGGAAAATTCTGAATCTAGAAAAAAAATAGGAATTGAGGTGTATGCAGAGGCAACCCCAAATCCTTCTACTATGAAGTTTGGAACAAATAAGTCTTTAACAACATCAGATGTTGAATATAAAAATATAGAAGAAGCAAGTAAATCTTCACCGTTGGCAAAAGCCTTGTTTGGGTTTCAATTTGTAAAAGAAGTCTTTATCTCTGAAAATTATATTTCTATCACTAAGTTTGATATTATTGAATGGAATGATGTTTACGCTGAAATTAGAAATTTTATAAGTTCGTATTTACAGGATAATAAAACCATCATTAAAGAACTTCCAAAATCAATTGAGAAAACAAATAAACCTTCTACTCAAGAAAATGATTCTACTGAATTAGAGGGAACTCCTGCCAAAATAGTGGCTATTTTAGATGAATATATTCGTCCAGCAGTAGCATCAGACGGAGGTAATATAGCCTTTAAATCTTATGATCAAGAAAGTAAGATTGTAAGTGTAATATTACAAGGTGCTTGCAGTGGATGCCCCTCTTCAACCATTACTTTAAAAAATGGAATTGAAACAATGTTACAAGAAATGCTTCCTAATGAAATTAGCCAAGTTGTAGCTATTAACGGATAATTAATTTTAAGCGTCAACAGATAAACAAACAATGTCTAAGATAATTAAACCTTATAAAGATTCTAAACTAGGTAAAAAAGAGCAAGTTGCTAAAATGTTCAACAATATATCGAAGAACTATGATGGCTTGAATAGAGTAATATCATTTGGAATAGATGTTAGTTGGAGAAAAAAAGTAGTTCAGATTATTTCAAAAAATAACCCTCAACAGATTCTTGACATAGCTACTGGAACTGGAGATTTAGCATTAATGATGTCTGCGCTTCAACCCAAGAAAATTATTGGCTTAGATATTTCAGAAGGTATGTTAGCAGTAGGAAAAGAAAAAATATCCAAAGCAAAACTAGATGATAAAATAGAAATGATTGTTGGCGATTCAGAAAATATGCCTTTTGAAGACAACACTTTTGATGCGATCACAGTATCATTTGGTGTTCGTAATTTTGCTAACCTAGAAAAAGGCTTACTTGAAATACGGCGAGTTTTAAAACCCAGCGGAACTTTTGTTATTTTAGAAACTTCAAATCCAACAAAATTTCCTTTTAAACAAGGGTATAAATTTTACACTTCTTTTATTCTGCCAATTATTGGCAAGATATTTTCTAAAGATAAAATAGCCTACTCTTATTTAAGTGAATCTGCAAATTATTTTCCTTTTGGCGAAACCTTCAACAATATTTTAAAAAATAATGGGTTTATTAATACAAAATACACCCCTGTTACGTTTGGTGTTGCTACCATATACTCTGCTTCTAAATAATATGAAAAAAATAGTTTTTTTTATTGTTTGTTTTTTACTTGTGATTTCTGCATCTTCTCAAACAAGAAGAAATGTAGATAATCTTCCAACTTTTGATGATCCAAAAATTCATTATGGTTTTTACTTAGGGATAAATCAAAACGATTTTAAGGTTAACTATAGACCTAGTAATTTTCCAAATACAGTTATTGAAATAAAACCTACTTCTGGATTTAATGTTGGTTTAATTACAGATTTAAGAATTCACAAAAATATAAACTTACGTTTTGAACCCGGTTTAATAAGTAATTCAAAAACCATTTATTTTAATAATAGTTCATCATTACTCACAGAAAGAGATAGTGTACGTGAAATTGGCTCTACGTATTTACATCTGCCATTAGTTTTAAAATTTAGTACTGATCGATGGAATAATGTAAGGCCTTATGTCCTTGCTGGTGTATCCTACGACCATAATTTTTCGAGTAATCAAGAAAATTCAGATGATAATTATAGCGGAGAATTTAGGATGAAAACTAAAAACTTTATGTATGAGGTTGGTTTTGGGGTAGATATTTATTTGTCCTTTTTTAAGTTTTCACCATCTATCAGAGGGCTTTTTGCAATGAATAGAGAACTTATAGACGACAATAATAATGATAGCCCATGGACATCTCCAATTAATTCATTTTCTACGCGGGGTATTTTTATAAATTTTGCTTTTGAATAACCTTACCTTCTAAATTCATTCAATAAAATAGCTGTAGCTGTAGCAACATTTAAGCTCTCTACTTGGTTGGAATTACCATGTCTTGGAATTGATATTTTATTGGGAATTAATTGTTTTAACGTATCAGAAACACCATTAGCTTCATTACCCATAACCAAAATTGCTGAAGTAGGAAGTTTAGCTTTATGAATGTTAATACCATCCATATCTGCAATAAAAATCGGGATGGAAACAGTTTGAAGGTACTCTGATAAATTAAGATAAGATATTGATACCCTAGATAAAGAACCCATACTAGCTTGAACCACCTTTGAATTGTAACAATCTACTGTGTCTTTTGAGCAAAGAAGATGCCCAACACCAAACCAATCACACAATCGAATAATAGTTCCTAAGTTTCCAGGATCATTAATAGTATCTAATGCAACTATTAATCCTGATGAATTTATCTTTTTTGGGGAGGGTATTTTAAATAGTGCAAGAACTTTATTTGGTGTTTTTAAACTGCTTATTTTTTTTAATTCTTGATCTGATACTTGAATAAAACAATCTAAGGAGGAAAATTCACTATCTGTAGAAAATATGATTTCTAATTCGAAAGATGATTTAAGCAACTCTCGAACTACTTTTACCCCTTCAGCAATAAATAATTGATGTTTTTGTCGATACTTTTTTTGAGATAAACTAGTTATTAGTTTTTGATGGTTATTAGATAATATCATTTAATAAATTAAAATTATAAGAGAATAATAAAAACTGAAGCTTGTATATTTATATACAACTGAAAAAATTATCTTAATAAAGAACTCAAAAGTAGTATTTTTGAGTTTATATTTTGGATGTAATTCATGAAAAAAATATTTATTTACTTTTTATTAATCTTATTTTTATCTGCATGTAGCTCGGTAAAGAGAGTAAAAGATACTAAATATTTACTGACCCAGAATACAATTATTGTTAATGATAAAAAAAACAACAATGCAGATTTAACTGAGTTATTAGTTCAAAAACCAAATAGTAAGACTCTAGGGCTACCATTATCTTTATATTTTTATAATCTAGGGGATAACAATAAACCAAAAAAAGCCTCAGATTGGGGAACCCTTAAACCAAAAACATACAATTTTATTAAAAATATTTTTTCTGAGAAGCAAAGTATCTCATTTGCAAACAGTATGATTGGTATGAATAATTGGTTTTTAAAAAATGGTCAAGCTCCAATAACTATTGATGATAAAAAAATTAAAAAAACCATAAATAATTTAACAGCTTACCACAAAAATAGAGGGTATTTTAGAGTAGAGGTAAGCTCTAGCAAGAAACTATTAAATAATAAAAAAGGTGAAATCGATTACATAATCAATACAGGTCGTCCAACCTATATAGATTCTATAAGAACAAAGATTAAATCACCTGTTTTAGATTCTTTATATCAATCAAAGAAGGCATTATCTTACTTGAAAACTGGAGATCAATTTATTGAGAGTAATTTTATTAAAGAAGCTAAAAGAATTACTAACCTGTTTAGAAATAATGGTATTTATCACTTTACAGAAAATGATCTAGGCTATTACAATATAGATACCGCCAATACAAACAATTATAAAACAAATATTGACCTTGTTATTTTTGATAAAAAAAGAATCTTAAAAACAAATGGAGATTATATTTTAAAGCCGTACAAGATTCAGAAAATCAGAAAAGTGACTGTTTTTACAGATTATTCTTTTTCCGAAAAAGACAATCCTAATTTAGACTCAACTCGTTACAAAGGAATTACTTTTCTTGCTCACAATAAAATAAAGTACAACCCTAAACTTTTATCAGAGTCTATTTTTATTAAGCCTAATGAAGTATATGCTGATTCTCTCAGGAATTTAACTAGAAAACATCTAAAATCATTAAGAAATTTTAAGGTAATCAATATTAAATATGAACCTGTAGATAGTTTAAATAATCAACTAGATGTTTCCATTTTACTTACACCTCTAGATAAATTTAGTTTAGATTTAGAAACTGAACTTACACATTCAAACATCAGAGACCTTGGTGTATCTGCAAAATTTTCCATAGTGAATAGAAATATTTTTAAAGGTGCGGAAATTTTTAAACTTTCATTTTTAAGCTCATTTTTTAATGCTTCCCAAGATGCAAATAAAGAAGAGCAATTTTTTAACTCATGGGAAATTGGAGCAGATATGTCTTTAGAAATTCCTCGATTTGTTGCACCTTTTGGAATCAATAAATTAGTTCCAAAAAGAATGTCTCCAAAAACTATCTTTTCATTGGGAACAAGTATTCAGCAAAACATTGGACTAGACAGAGAAACAGTAACAGCATTAATGAGTTACAAATGGCAATACAATACAAAAAAAACAATTCAATTAGATATTTTTAATACGCAATATGTTCGAAACTTAAGAATTGGGAATTACTTTGATATCTATAACTCTGAATACATTAAATTAAACGCTATTGCAAAAGAGTTTTTTAACGATCCTAATTACAATTTAGAGAGACAGCAAGAAACAGTTTCTTTTATGAAGAATGTATTTAATGATCAAGATTTTTTAGCCAACAATCCAGATTCATACAGAAATAATTTAAATATTTTAGATCGATACAATATCATAACATCCGACTTTTTAATTCCAACAATTGCATATTCTTTTACCTACAATAACCAGAGTGACTTTAGAGATAATAATTTTTCTTTTTTTAAGATTAGAGTAGCAAACTCAGGTAACATTGGGGGATTGTTATCTAATAAAAAAAACAACAATAACAGAAAAACTATTTTTAATATTCCCTTGGCTCAGTATTTTAAAACTGACATAGAATATAAAAAGTTTTGGGAAATAGATGATACATCGGTAATAGGTTTTAGAAGTTTTGTTGGTGCAATTGTGCCTTACGATAATTCTGCAATACCTTTTACTAAAAGTTATTTTGCTGGAGGTTCAAATGACATAAGAGCATGGCAAACCTATGACTTAGGTCCTGGAAATAGAAATTCTGGATTAGAATATAATATTGGAAGTCTAAAACTTTTAACTAGTGCAGAATATCGATTTGATTTGTTTGGGAGTTTGAAAGGGGCATTATTTGTTGATGCAGGTAATATATGGGATATTACAAATTCAATATTTGCTGAAGAAGAGGCAAAATTTAATGGAATTAATTCCATGAAAGATATTGCAGTTGGATCTGGTTTTGGTCTCAGGTATGATTTTAGCTTTTTAGTCTTTAGGTTAGACCTTGGTTTTAAAATGCATGAACCTTATCTAGAATCCAATAAATGGTTTAGGAATTATAATTTTTCAAATGCAGTATATAACATTGGAATTAATTATCCATTTTAAACTAGTTTACTTTTTTCTACAACGATTTCGATGATTTTTAAGCTCATATGCCACTAAAACATCTACTTGTCGCTATTTTTTGATTACTTTTGATGCCTAAATTTCAATTACTTAAAACAAGAAAAATGAGTCACAATATCAAACCAGGAGTTGCAACTGGAGAAGAAGTTCAAGCTATTTTTAAACTTGCTAAAGAAAAAGCATTTGCTCTACCAGCTGTAAATGTTGTAGGTTCAAATACCATAAATGCTGTTCTAGAAACAGCAAAAGAATTAAATGCTCCTGTTATCATTCAATTCTCTAATGGAGGAGCTCAATTTAATGCTGGAAAAGGTTTATCTAATGAAGACCAAAAGGCAGCAATAGCTGGAGGAGTAGCCGGAGCTAAACACATTCATTTATTAGCTGAGGCATATGGAGTTCCAGTAATTTTACACACAGATCATTGTGCTAAAAAGTTATTACCTTGGATTGATGGTTTGCTAGAGGCTAGTGAAGAACATTTTATCTCAACCGGAAAACCTCTTTATAGCTCTCACATGATTGATCTATCTGAAGAGCCAATCGAAGAAAATATTGAAGTTTGTAAAACCTATTTAGCAAGAATGTCTAAAATGGGGATGACTTTAGAAATTGAATTAGGAATTACAGGTGGTGAAGAAGATGGCGTTGATAATTCAGATGTTGATGTGTCAAAATTATATACCCAACCGGAGGAAGTGGCCTATGCTTATGAAGAATTAATGAAGGTTAGTCCTCAATTTACAATTGCTGCAGCTTTTGGAAATGTTCATGGTGTTTATAAGCCTGGTAACGTAAAATTAACTCCAAAAATTCTAAAAAACTCACAAGAATATGTTTCTCAAAAATATAACCTTCCTCACAATACAATTGATTTTGTATTTCATGGAGGATCAGGTTCTACATTAGAAGAAATTAGAGAATCTATTGGTTATGGTGTTATCAAAATGAATATTGATACTGATTTACAATATGCCTTTACTGAAGGAATTAGAGATTACATGCAGGGTAACGCTGATTACTTAGCAAGTCAAATTGGAAATCCAGATGGGGCAGATCAGCCTAATAAAAAACATTATGATCCTAGAAAATGGTTACGCGAAGGAGAAGTTACTTTTAAAACTAGGCTAAAGAAAGCTTTTGAAGATTTAAATAATGTAGATACATTATAGTTTATGAAAATCACAACTATTAAAGTCTGTTTAAAATTTAAACAGACTTTCTTTTTTATTGGAAAGTTAAATATTATTCCATTAAATTTGTGAACTTAGTTTGAGTAAATATTTATTTAAACTAATAATAAAAATAGACGACTAACTGGTATTATATGGCTTGGTTTAAAAGAAAAGAAAAAGGAATTAACACGCCTACAGAAGCAAAAAAAGACACTCCAAAAGGCTTATGGTACAAGACGCCTAGTGGTAAAATAATAGATACTGAAGAATTAAAACGCAACCTTTATGTAAGTCCAGAAGATGGCTATCATGTTAAAATTGGCAGTAAAGAATACTTCGAAATGCTCTTTGACAACAATAAATTCAAAGAATTAAACTCGAAAATCACATCGAAAGATCCTCTTAAATTTGAAGACACAAAAAAATATCCAGATCGATTAAAAGCTGCACAAGAAAAAACCAAACTAAAAGACGCAGTAAGAACTGCAGTAGGTAAATCTTTGGGGAAGGAAATTGTGATAGCGGCAATGGATTTTTCATTTATTGGAGGATCTATGGGAAGTGTTGTTGGAGAAAAAATTGCAAGAGCAATAGAATATTCAATTAAAAACAAACTCCCCTTCCTAATGATCTCAAAATCTGGAGGAGCTAGAATGATGGAGGCTTCTTTATCTCTAATGCAATTGGTAAAAACCTCTGCTAAACTTGCACAACTTGCAGAAGCAAAAATTCCCTATATTTCTTTGTGTACAGACCCAACTACAGGAGGAACTACTGCTTCATTTGCAATGCTTGGAGATATTAATATTGCTGAACCAAATGCTTTAATTGCATTTGCAGGACCAAGAGTTGTTAGAGATACTACTGGTAAAGATTTACCTGAAGGGTTTCAACGCTCTGAGTTTGTATTGGAACACGGATTTCTTGATGGTATCTATGAAAGAAAAAAATTAAAAAAACAAATTAATCTATATATAGATTTAATACAAAATCAACCCATAAGAGCATAAAAAAATCTTATCTCAGTAAACTTCTTCAACCATCTCAACTGTAATAAGTTATCCATTATCTTTTCCTTTTTTTATAGAAATAAAATTTATAGGTTAACATATAAAATAATTGTACATTTGCCACGTCAGTAAAAAAATTACTGATGTACATAAAAATCATTTAAATAATATTGGCATGTATTTGACAAAAGAAGTAAAAGAATCAATCTTCGAAAAACACGGTAATAGTAAAACTAACACCGGTTCAGCAGAAGGACAAATTGCATTATTCACGCACAGAATTAACCACTTAACAGGACACTTAAAACAAAATCGTAAAGATTTTAATACAGAGCGTTCTCTAGTAAAGATGGTTGGAAAGCGAAGAAGTCTTTTAGACTACTTAAAGAAAAAAGACATTTCAAGATATCGTGCAATTATCAAAGAGTTAGGAATTAGAAAATAATACCTACACAAAAGAGGTAGCTTTTGCTACCTCTTTTAATTTTACTTCCATTGGACTACAACAAAACACAACAACACACACAAAGAGAAAAGTTTAATTAAGAACGAATTATTAAAGTATGATTCCAAAAGTATTTAGAGAGGTCATAGACCTAGGAGATGGAAGAACCATCTCATTAGAAACCGGAAAATTAGCAAAACAAGCTCACGGTTCAGTTGTTGTTCAAATGGGAAAAGCAATGTTGTTATGTACAGTTGTATCCAACTACAAGCAAAGTCCTGTAGATTTTTTACCATTAACTGTTGACTACAGAGAAAAATTTGCAGCAGCAGGAAGATATCCTGGTGGATTTTTTAAAAGAGAAGCAAGACCAAGTGATGGCGAAGTATTAACAATGCGTCTAGTAGACCGTGTTTTACGTCCATTATTTCCAAAAGATTATCATTCAGAAGTTCAAGTGATGATTCAATTGATGTCTCATGATGAAGATGTTATGCCAGATGCATTAGCAGGTTTAGCAGCTTCAGCAGCGATTCAATTGAGTGATTTTCCTTTTGAATGCCCTATTTCGGAAGCTCGTGTTGCAAGAGTAAATGGAGAATTTGTAATTAATCCTAGTAGAGCGCAATTAGCCGAATCTGATATAGACATGATGATTGGTGCTTCAGCTGATTCAGTAATGATGGTTGAAGGCGAAATGGATGAAATTTCAGAAGAAGAAATGGCAGACGCTATTAAATTTGCTCATGAATCCATAAAAATTCAAATTGAAGCTCAAGTTCGTTTAGCAGAAGCTTTTGGAAAGAAAGAAGTTCGCGAATACGAAACTGCTGAACATAACGAAGAATTAGAAAAAAGAATATTTGAATTAGCATACGATAAATGTTATGCTATAGCTAAAAAAGGTACCTCTAAAGCCGAGCGAGGTGCTGCATTTGCTGAAGTTAAAGAAGAAGTAAAAGCATCTTTTACTGAAGAAGAAATGACAGAATTTGGTCATTTAGTTAGCGGTTATTACAGTAAAGCCGAAAAGGAAGCTGTAAGAGAATTAACACTAGCTGAAGGAATTCGTTTAGATGGACGAAAAACTGATGAAATTAGGCCTATTTGGTCTGAGGTAGATTACTTACCATCTGTTCACGGTTCTTCTATATTTACTCGTGGAGAAACTCAAGCACTTGCTACAGTAACTCTAGGAACATCTAGAGATGCAAATAAAATAGATATGCCATCTTATGAAGGTGAAGAAAAGTTTTATTTACATTATAATTTCCCTCCATTTTGTACAGGTGAGGCAAGACCTTTAAGAGGTACTTCTAGAAGAGAAGTTGGTCACGGTAATTTAGCACAACGTGGTTTAAAAGGAATGATTCCTGAGGATTGTCCATACACTGTAAGAGTTGTGTCTGAAGTCTTAGAATCTAACGGTTCATCATCCATGGCAACAGTTTGTGCTGGTACAATGGCATTAATGGATGCAGGGGTTCAAATGACAAGACCTGTATCTGGTATTGCTATGGGATTAATTTCTGATGGTGATCGGTATGCAGTATTGTCTGATATTTTAGGAGATGAAGATCACCTTGGTGATATGGATTTTAAAGTTACCGGAACTTCTGAAGGAATTACTGCATGTCAAATGGATATTAAAATTAAAGGGCTGCCTTATGAGATTTTAGTAAATGCTCTAAAACAAGCACGTGATGGTCGTTTACATATTTTAGAGAAGATTACTGACACTATTGCTACTGCCAATGAAGAAGTGAAAGCTCATGCTCCAAAAATGATTAACAGAAGGATCCCGAATGAATTAATTGGTGCATTTATTGGCCCAGGTGGTAAACATATTCAGGAATTACAAAAGGAAACTGAAACAACTATTGTAATTACAGAAGACCCAGTTACCGAAGAGGGTATTATCGAAATTTTAGGAACAAAGCCTGAAGGTATTGAAACTGTTATTTCAAGAATAGAGTCTATGATGTTTAAACCTGAAAAAGGTTCTGTATATGAAGTAAAAGTTATTAAAATTTTAGATTTTGGTGCTGTTGTTGAATATACCGAAGCTCCTGGAAATGAAGTTTTACTTCATGTAAGTGAGTTAGCTTGGGAAAGAACAAATAATGTTACCGATGTAGTAAAAATGGGCGACATACTTGATGTAAAATACTTTGGTTTAGATCCTAGAACAAGAAAGGAAAAAGTTTCTAGAAAAGCTATTTTACCAAAACCTGAAGGATTTGTAGAAAGACCACCAAGAGATAATTCTCGTGGACGGGATCAAAGAGGAAGTAGAGACAATCGTGGACGAGATAATCGCCGAGATGATCGAAAACCTAGAGATGATCGAAAATCTAAAGAGGAAAATAAGAAAGAAGAATAAAATCTTTCTATTAATAAATTCAGAATCGCCAAAAGTTTTTTTGGCGATTTTTTTGTTTACATTGAACCGGTATACTTTAATTTAGTTTCTTTGTAAATCAAAAATGAAAATACAACGTCTTACATATCTATCTCTAGGCTCTAATCAAGGAGATAAATTGAAAACGCTACAGAAAGCAATCAATGAAATTTCTGAAAATATTGGTTCTATTCAAAAAATATCTTCTGTATATAAAACTGATTCTTGGGGATATGAGGGAGAAGATTTTTATAATATATGTATTAGTGTTTCAACATATCTTCAGCCAGAGAGTTTACTTAGTAAACTCCTAATTATAGAAAAAAATCTCGGAAGGCAGAGAAAAAAAACAAAAAAATATTCCGATAGAAAGATAGATATCGATATTTTATTGTTTGATAACGAAATCATATTTTCTAAAGAAGTTGTTATTCCTCATCCTAGGATGTTAGAGAGAAATTTTGTACTAGTTCCTTTAGTTGAAATTGCAAAAAACACGCTTCATCCCATAGAAAAAAAACAACTTTACAATTGTCTAAATAACTGCACCGACTCTTCATTAATTGAAAAAACAGAAGCTAAATTAATTAGACCGATTCCTCTGACTGAAAAATATAACTACATCGCAATCGAGGGTAATATAGGTGCTGGAAAAACATCATTAGCTAAATTAATGAGTGATGAATTTAACGCCAAAGTTGTCCTAGAACGATTTGCAGATAACGCATTTCTTCCAAAATTTTATAATGATAAAGAAAGATTTGCTTTCCCCTTAGAAATGAGTTTTTTGGCAGATAGATATCAACAACTAATTGATGATCTAGCTCAATTTGATTTATTTAAAAACCTTATTGTCTCTGATTATTACATTTTCAAATCATTAATTTTTGCTCAAGTAACGTTACAGAAAGAGGAATATGCTTTGTATAGAAAAATATTTGACATTATGTATAGAGAAATTTCAAAACCAGATTTATACATTTACTTATATCAAAATACAAATCGACTTTTAGATAATATAAAAAAAAGAGGGCGAGACTATGAACAGAATATAGAGGCGAGTTATTTACAAAAAATTCATGATGGGTACAGTGGTTTTATTAAAACAGAACAAGATCTTAATACACTGATAATTGACGTATCTGGATTAGATTTTGTAAACAACCTTATAGATTATAAACAAATTTTAAGAATAATCAACCAACATGACTCTGCGATATTAACTTAGTTTTTTGAGAAACAAAAGAGTGTTATTTCTTTAATTCAAGTTTTTCAGAAAAATAATCACAGAAATCTCTCATGGTTGCTGCCATTTTTTGATCATCAGTTGCACGTTCAAAACTTGCAGCCATAGAAACCAAAGTTTGATGAAAAAATTGTTTCATTTCGTCAACAGGCATGTCTTTAGTCCAAAGATCCATTCGTAAGGTATCCTTTTTTTTATGATCCCAAACAGACAGCATAATAGCCTTGGAAGATTCATTTTGAATTCCTCCGTCTTCAGCTGACCAACTTATACTTTCAGGAATTTTATTTTCATCTAACTCAACAGTAAATTCAATTTTAGAAGTGTGTACTACAGCCATTATTTTCTTGGTTTGTATTTAGAATTTTTAAAAATATCCTCTTCATTTTTTATTAGTAAATCTGACAAAGATACATCATTATTATCCATAAATGAGCGTATAATTTGCAGCCCAATCCACTGTCCTATTCTACCAGGGGAATTTTTATCTTCACTTAAATAAAATTTTGAAAAAGGTGCATCTTCTAAAAATCTTTTATTCAATTTTGTGTCTGTACTATATAATAAATTATTTTCTATAAAGTATTTCCAAACTTGCTCCTCATTAGTAATGGCCCAATCATATTTTTGCTTAGTGTATCCAATTTTTATAGCATCTGGTTTTAATGGTAAATACTGGTCAAGCAGATATAATTTTTTCCCTTCATATATCATTTTTGCTAAAAAGGATCTATTTGTTAATGGGCTAACTTGAGAATCTATAATAGCGTTAGCAACATCAACAATAATTCTTTCGCGAATATTATTTTTTTTAATATAAACAGGAAAATCTCCATAAAATGGATGGTTACTGCCAAGATATACATCAAGGGATATAAATACTAAACGTTGATTATAAATAACTCTATAATCATAATCGATATTACTTAAACCTGTAATTATATCTGGGGGATTAAACATTGGGTTATAATAGGTAATGTATTGAAATAATGATTTCAATTCTAATTCAATATCAGAAAATGACGAAAATAATTTTTGAGTTTCCTTATATAACTCTTGCTCATCATTATCTTTAATTTTAGCAATCCAAACACTATCAGGAGTATTCTGAGGTAAAAGCAGTGGATATTCTTTTTTAAGTGCTTGAAGATTTTCCCCCTTATAATTATAAAAATCTTGTTCAAATCGATTAATCATAAAATCTACTTCAATAAATGAAGTATCAATATTATTTTTGACCTCTTTTTGACAAGAATTTAAAAATAGTAGAAGAAAGAAAAATAAGAAATAATTTCGCATATGCTTTGTATCTTTACTACATCTTAAGAACGTCAAAAATACTAAAATAGTTTTCTATGCAAGTTGAAAAAGTTACTCAATATATTATATCATGGTTAAAAGAGTATGCATCTAATGCTGGAGTTAAAGGATTTGTAATTGGGGTTTCAGGAGGTATAGATTCAGCTGTGACATCTACATTATGTGCCAAAACTGGTTTGCCAACATTATGTTTAGAAATGCCTATACACCAAGAAAAAAATCAAGTGAATAGAGCAACTCGTCATATTTCTTTCCTTAAAGATAATTTTAAGAACGTAAGCTCAACACTTGTAAATTTAACTCCTGTTTTTAATAGTTTAAAGGAAGCTGTTCCAAAAGTGGATAAAGAAGAGGATCGTTTTATGAGTTTAGCTAATACTAGAGCTAGATTACGAATGACTAGTTTATATTATTTTGCTGGTTTAGAAAATTTATTAGTTGCAGGAACAGGGAATAAGGTTGAAGATTTTGGTGTAGGGTTTTACACAAAATATGGTGATGGAGGTGTAGATTTAAGTCCAATAGCAGATTTAATGAAATCTGAAGTATACGCAATTGCTAATTTTTTAGAAATAAATAAAGAAATTCAAGAAGCTCCTCCTACAGATGGTTTATGGGGAGATGATCGAACTGATGAAGATCAATTAGGTGCTAGTTATGACGAGTTAGAATGGGCTATGAATACTCAAGAAATGGGAAGAAAAGTTGAAGAATTTCACGGAAGAAAAAAAGAAGTATATAAAACTTATCTTAACTTAAATAAGACTAATAAGCATAAAATGGATCCAATACCTGTTTGTATGATTCCAGAAAAATTAAAATAGTTTAGCAGAATTTAATATTTTTTTTGCTTTTAGTAGCCTTCTTCGTCTTTGCCCTTTTGATATTTCAAATGGTGTTAAAATAACTAGAAAAAAGGATTTCATTAGGAGGTTTAGTTTTTTCATTCAGGGGATTTTAATTATTAAAATTCTATTCCTTATAAATATAAAAAAATTGCAAACGATTTTAAAATTTTACAAATAAACTTTTAAACAACCCGCATTAATTTATTATATAATCGTTTTTTTAATTCCGTATAGTTTTGAATCATTTCTAAGTCAATATTCTGAACAGTTTGTCCTTCATTGGGATTGATAAGTTGCTGTATTTTTTTATCAATAAGAATTCTTCTTAAATTTAAAATTGCATCAGTTACTAACTTAGATAAAACTTCTAACGATTCCGTTACGAAAATATTTTTTCGCTTCCAATCACTTAGTGTATATTTTTCATCATCCATTAAAATTGAGGTTACAATTGAGGATATATTAGGATTAGAATGATTTATAAATGTTTCCATTTCGATCTTTTCCTTTTGATTTAATTGATGAATCATTTCATAATAAATACTTTGAAAAATTTCATTTGAAAACTCTATTTCATCGTCTTGAAGATTTAAATACAATTCTTTAGAGACCTGATTCGTATATTTTTCTTTTTCTAAACGGATTACCCCTTCTTCATCTTCAACTTCTATAAAATCTACAAAATCTGTTTCCTGATTTCCAAATAACAACAAAATTCTAATAATTTCTTTTTCCAAAATAAACAAAGAGTTTACCTCTTTTAATTGTTCAGTTTGCTTTTTTACAACCTCAAGGGATTGATTTTCTTTTTGCTGATTGTTTTTATAATCTTTAGTGTTTTTTGAAATCAATTGTGCTAATTCACTAAACAAAACTCGTTCTGAGATCTCCATAATGCGTGAACATTCTTGCACATAAACTTCTCGTTGAATACTATCTGGTATTTTAGAAATACTAGTTACAATATCACGAATTAAACCTGCCTTTTTCACAGGATCATTGTTCGTGTCCTTCATTAAAAGTGATACTTTAAAATTAATAAAGTCTTGTGAAGATTCTTCTAAATGTTCTCTTAAAGAAGCTTCAGAATGTTTTTTAGCAAAACTATCTGGATCATCTCCATCAGGAAAAGTAATTACTTTTACATTCATTCCTTGCTCAAGTATTAAATCTATCCCTCTTATAGATGCTCTAATTCCAGCAGCATCACCATCGAATAAGACAGTAATATTTTTAGTTAGTCTATGAACTAATCTAATCTGATCAGAGGTTAATGCAGTTCCTGATGATGCTACTACATTCTCAATTCCAGATTGATATAAAGAAATGACATCTGTATACCCCTCTACTAAATAACAATTATCTTGTTTCGCAATTTCTTTTTTTGCTTGATAGATTCCATAAAGAATTTTACTTTTATGATAGATGTCACTCTCTGGAGAATTCACATATTTAGCAGTTTTTTTGTCACTTGATAGAGTTCTCCCACCAAAACCTAAAATTCTACCAGACATACTGTGAATAGGAAACATTACACGTCCTTTAAAACGATCAAATTGTTTGTTTTCTCTAACAATAGTAACCCCTGTACTTGCTAAGTATTTTATATCATAACCTTTTTTTAATGCTTCATTGGTAAAAGAATCCCAATTATCTAAACAATACCCTAAATCAAATCTTTTGATTGTTTCTTCACTAAACCCTCTTTCCTTAAAATAGGACAGACCTATTGATTTTCCTTGTGTAGAATTAAATAATATGTCGTGAAAATATTCTTTAGCAAAATTTGAAACTAAGAACATACTTTCTCGTTCATTCATTTGTTCTTTTTCTTGATCTGTCTGAACTGTTTCCTCAATTTCAATGTTATATTTTTTAGCAAGAAACTTAATGGCTTCAGGGTAAGAATAATGTTCATGTTCCATCAAGAAAGAAACAGCATTACCACCTTTTCCAGTACTAAAATCTTTCCAAATTTGTTTTACTGGAGACACCATAAAAGAAGGAGACTTTTCATCTGTAAAAGGACTTAGTCCTTTAAAGTTACTTCCTGCTTTTTTTAATTGAACAAACTCACCGATTACCTCCTCTACACGGGCAGTTTCAAAAACTCGATCGATGGTACTTCTTGATATCATTTAAAAATAGACTTGAAAAAGTTAAAACAAATATAGTAATTAGAAATTTTGAATGATTTGAAAATTAAAAAACCTCACTAATTAAATTAGTGAGGTAAGTATGTTTTTATAACCAATAATTATGAGGCTGCTCTTAACTTCTTTAGAGTAGTTTTTGTCATTTTTTCTTCTGCATAATCTTTCGTTACAACCAGTTGCTTTTCATCAGAACTTGGCAATTCAAACATAGCATCTGTAAGAATAGCCTCACAAAGTGAGCGCAATCCTCTTGCACCTAATTTATATTCAACAGCTTTTTCTACTATATAATTTAACGCACCTTCTTCAATAGTAAATTCTACATCATCCATTGAGAATAGTTTTTCGTATTGTTTAATAATTGAATTCTTAGGTTCTGTTAAAATTGATCTTAAAATTTTTGCATCCAACGGATTCATATAACTTAATACTGGTAACCTCCCTATAATTTCAGGTATTAATCCAAATGATTTAAGATCGGATGGAATAATATATTGCAATAAATTTTCCTCATCAATTTTATCCTCTTCTAATGATGCACCAAAACCAACCGCCTGCATATTTAACCTCTTGCTTATCATTTTATCTATTCCAGAAAAGGCACCCCCAGCAATAAATAAAATATCTTTTGTATTAATTTCTATAAATTTTTGCTCAGGATGTTTTCTCCCTCCTTTTGGAGCAACATTAACAACAGAACCCTCTAATAATTTTAATAAGGCTTGTTGAACTCCCTCTCCAGAAACATCTCTTGTAATAGATGGATTATCTCCTTTCCTAGCAATTTTATCTATTTCATCAATAAATACAATTCCTTTTTGTGCTTTTGCAACATCGTAATCTGCAGCTTGCAACAATCTGCTTAAGATACTTTCCACGTCTTCACCTACATAACCTGCTTGAGTTAATACAGTTGCATCTACTATTGAAAAAGGAACATTTAACATTTTAGCAATACTGCGTGCAATTAAAGTTTTTCCTGTTCCAGTTTCACCAACAAGAACAATATTACTTTTTTCAATCTCAACCTCATTTTCGTCATTTACCTGAGTAAGTCTTTTGTAGTGGTTGTATACCGCAACTGACATTGCTTTTTTTGTTTCATCTTGACCGATGACATATTGATCTAAAAAAGATTTAATTTCTATGGGTTTTTTAAGAATAATTTCTTTTGCCAAAACTCCTGTTGAAGCTTCTGAAATTTCTTCCTCAACGATACCATGTGCTTGTTCGATACATTTATCACAAATATGAGCGTCCATTCCAGCAATTAATAAATCTGTCTCAGATTTTTTCCGTCCACAAAATGAACATTCTAAATTTTCTTCCTTTGCCATTACTACATTACTATTAAATTTATAGTAGTTACTTTCTTACCAAAACTTCGTCAATCATACCATAGGCTTTAGCCTCTTCTGCTTTCATCCAATAGTCACGATCAGAATCGTCATGTACTTTTTTTACTGTTTGTCCTGAATGTTTTGCAATTATTTGATACAATTCATCTTTTAATTTCATGATTTCACGTGCAGTAATTTCGATATCTGACGCCTGTCCTTGAGCCCCACCTAATGGTTGGTGAATCATTACCCTAGAGTGAGGGAGTGCAGAACGTTTTCCTTTTTCTCCTGCACACATCAAAACTGCACCCATAGAGGCTGCCATACCTGTACAAATTGTTGCTACATCTGGTTTTATAAATTGCATAGTGTCATAGATCCCTAATCCTGCATAAACTCCACCACCTGGTGAATTAATATATATAGATATATCTTTTGAAGAATCTACACTTTCTAAAAATAATAACTGTGCTTGGATAATATTTGCTACTTGATCATTGATGCCTGTTCCCAAAAAGATAATTCTATCCATCATTAAACGAGAAAACACATCCATTGCAACAGCATTTAATTGGCGCTCTTCTATAATATTAGGAGTCATATTTGTAATTAACTGATTGTAATATGTGCTACTAATTCCTCGATGTTTAGTTGCATATTTCTCGAATTCTCTTCCGTAATCCATTGATTTCTTTTTTTAAAAAAATTATACTTGTAAAGATAGTAACTATTAGTGAATAATTTTAAAACTCTATGAAGCAAAAAAAACTTCTCTGAGAGAAGTTTTTTTTACTTAATGTATATAAAATATTATTTGTAGACTTCCTTTATAAAGCCTTCATAATTAACTTTTTTAGTTTTAAATGTCATTTTCTCTTTGTAAAAAGTCATTAATTTTTGACTTAATAATTGATCTTGAAGTTTTTTTGCTTCTTCTTGATTACCAAGAATTCTATTGGCTATATCATCTAATTCAGTCTCTTCTGGATTCATGTTTCCAAATTGTGCCATCTGAGTTCTTATAAACCCTTTAGCGTACTCTTTTAATTCTTCATAATCCAATTTTATATCATTCTCTTTTAATATTTTCTCTTGAATTAATTGATAACGTAACCCTTTTTCTGATTTATTATATTCTTCAGCTGCTTGTTCTGGTGATAATTGTTTTTCACCTGCTGTAGCTAACCACTTTTGTAAAAACTCTGATGGTAAGTCAAAACTAGTATTATCTATTAAAAATTCAGTTACTGAATTTAATAATTGTTGATCTGCTTGTTGTTGAAATTGTTTTTCAGCATCTTCTTTAATCTTATTTCTTAATTCAGTTACTGACTTTACACTACCATCAGTAAATAATTTATCAAATAACTCTTGATCTAAGTCAGCTAATTCAATTTCAGTAGTTTCCTCAATTGTAAATAAAACCTTTACATTTAAACCTTCTATTTCTTCATTTGAAAGACCAAGAGCTCCCATTAGTTTTGAATCCTCTGAAAACAAGCCTTTAGTTTTTAACTCAATAACATCACCCACTTTAGAACCTACAAACTTTTTTAAATTTGTTTTTCCTTTTATGTCAGAAAGGTTAATGGTAGACTTATTCTCAATCTCTTTTTCTTCATTAACAAAAGTTCCTGTAACATTTGTATTTTCATTGATGATGTCTACAGCAGACATTTTCCCATAACGTGATTGTAGGTTTTCTACTTCCTTATCTATTAGA
>CALKFR010000032.1 GCA_938084555.1 uncultured Flavobacteriaceae bacterium
CTATGTTGAAAGCTTTAGGTAAGCCAGCAATAATGTTAAAGAAAGGTATTGCATCTATGTGTGGTATGAAAAAATAAAACAGTAGAGAACTGTATAAAACTCAAAACAATAGTAAACCAAACCAGGCTTAACGGCCAAAAATCAAAACAAAATGTCAAAATTTTTAAAATTCAACATTGTTGACTCAACAGCACTATTAACACAAGGGACTGAATTAGTTAACGTAGATCAAATCCAAAGCGTATCATACGCTGATGCAACAGGAGTGTTATCAATTGTATTAGAAGGCGCTGTAAGTAGCCAAGCACAATACGTATTAGCCGGAGGCGGCGATGGTACTGTACCAGCTACAGCCTTAAGTCAAAGAGTAATAACTACTACTGTAAGAACAACTAAAGATGGTACTGCTGGTGTTCCAAATATAGTTAATGGAAGCAAGTCACCGCAAAAAGCTGTATATGCAGCAATGACAGCTAATCCAGGAGGCGTACAATCAACAGTTCAATTAGGACTTGACGAAGCAGCAACTCCAATACAAATGTATTTTTCTGACTTTGCAATTTCTGCAGTAGCATAATACTACTAACTAACCTAAATATGCTCGCGGCTTAATTGTCGCGGGCTTATTTTAACAAAATCAATATATGAGTTCACCTATAAAACACTGTTGGAGCTCTATGATGCACAATCCTGAATGGGGTAAAATGCGTGGTAGAAGTGGTTCTGGAACCGGTAATGATGCTGCTTTTAAGGCTGCTAAGGAAAAAAGAACATCTCCATTAAAAATGGGTTTTAAGATGAAAGGATCTCCATATAATGAAGAATTAGGCAATACACCTATATTACATGTTGATATGGACGAAGGCACATTAGGTATGGCTACTAATAATGGTAGTATACTTGTAAACAAAGACATTAAAGATCCAAAACAACAACAAGAAGTTGTGGACCATGAGCTGGTACACATTAAGCAAATAAAAGACGGTAGATTAGGTTACGATAAAGACAATGTTTATTGGGAAGGAAAAAAGTTTTCAAGAGATGACATGAATGAAGGTGCTGAAAATTTACCATGGGAAAAAGAAGCTTATGATAAAACTGAAAACGCTTAATTATGGGATTAAAAAAGAATTTTTTTAAAGGATTACAAAGCGGTGTAAACCATAGTCCTTTAAAGTTTCATGATGGAACAAAAGGGCTTCATGGGCTAGACAAAAAGAAAGTTAAAGTTGAAGACGAAAGAAATTTAGTTGCTCAAGATAATTTAAGAACAAATAAGTCAATTATTAAGCCTACTAAAATACAAATCGAAAAAACCGAAGCTAAAAATGCGGTAGCGTCAAGAGATTCTGTAAATGAAAAATACAGGAAATCTAGATTAGATGCTATGAAGCTTAAATATCCTAATGCTAGTGAGAGTGAATTAAATAGTTATTTGTTTTCAAACAAAGAAGGTTTACCAGCTAACTTTGGTAATTCTCAACCGGGCAAAGGTGTTCCTAGATTAGGATTTAGAGGAAAAGCTTTTACAGGTCCAAATATTCCTTCAGATGCATTAGTAATATCTAATAATTACCATACTGGCTCTGGATCTATTGACCCGTATCAGTATACTATAAATGATCCTAGAGACAAGGATAATATATTATTTGGCTTAAATGCTGAAGAAAAAAGGGCTAAAATTAAAGAAAATATTGAAAATTTAAATTTAGACCCTAGAAACAAACAAGAAAACTATCAATATCAATCATTAAATAACTTTAACGACTGGTATTCAGATGATATAACACAACAAAGACTAAGAGAACAAGCACAGTTTAGTGGTAATGTTAGAAAACCTAATGTTTCTGTTTACAATAATGATTATGAAAATCCATTTGGAATAAAAGGATCTGAAGATGTGGCGGGTAGTTTATATAGTCAAGCAGATATAGATAATACACTTTCAAGTATAACTGATAAAAAATTTACTTTTTTAAATGAAGAATCTGATGGTACAATGGCGTCTGTAGATCCTGATGACACAACTGTAGATTTTGATATGTTTTCTAAATACTATAGTCAACCAACTAAGTTTTCTAAGGTTACTAAAAAACCATTTGGAATGAGTTATGAACCAGGTAAGCCAAGTAGAAACGATGTAATAAATGTATCGCCTAACACAGTTGATATGGCTTCTATTTCTGGAGGCGTTAATAGTGAACCATTTAGTTTTAACGATTGGAGAGATATGAGATATAATCAAGGTGATTCTACAAATTCATATTATTACGATGATGAGTTTAGTCAAACAAGCTCTAAGGCAGCTGGCGAACACGAGCTTCTTCACTCTACAAGACTAGATAAGGCTATGGATCCATATTTAAGAAGTATATTAAAAAGAACTGATCAACCAAATAGATTTGGAAACTATGGATATAATTCTCAGGAAGGGGAACTATATGCTAATTTTCATGAATTTAGAAGAACACTTGGAATGAAGCCAGGTGAGCAATTCACTAAAGAAAGTCTTAAAAAAAGAATGTCAGATAAAAAATTAAATAGTATAAATAATGATTTTGTTAAAAATTTTACTGATGAATCTTTGTTAGAAGCTTTGAATAATGTAGCTAGCGTAGATGATAAAAGTAAAGGAAAATTACAATTTGACTTTTTAAAATCCCAGCAAGATATGAATAATTACGAAATGAACGCGTAAATAATTGTAAAACATGTAATTATATAAATATAACATTTAAATTTAATTATATGAAAAACTTATTATTAGCGTTTTGTTTTATTTTTATAAACACAATATCGTCACAAGAAAATTTACAAAACTTTGTAGGAACTTGGGAAAGTGAAAAAACTGATTATACTTTAGTTATTTCAAAACACAAGAAAACAGATTATTTTAAATTCTTAAATTACAAGACTGTAAAAAAAGAAGATGAAAGAGGTTGTTTGTATATAGATATTATATATTCACCTGAAGAATTTGTTAAAATTAAAAAAAATAAATTATATACTTTTGTTTCTTGGGAAGACTATGGTGGTTTTTACGCCGATTTAGTATATGAAATAATAAATAGCAATAGAATTAAAGTTGTAATGAATGGAGATAGAAATATGACGCTATATTATGAAAGAATAAAATAATTATATGAAAAAAATTTGGCAATGGTTAAGCGGTAATGTCATCAAAGATGTTGGTGATGTTATTGATAAACTAACAACTACAGAGGAAGAAAAACTTGAAATTAAAAAAGAAATTCAAGTTATAGTGGAAAAAGCGGCCGCAACAGCTGAAGACCAAATAACAAGACGTTGGGAGTCAGATATGACGTCAGACTCTTGGCTTAGTAAAAACACGCGTCCATTAGCTCTTATATTTTTATCGTTTATGGCTATAGCTTTTATATGGGTTGATAGCCACCATGAAATATCTTTTACAGTTGAGCAAGAATGGATAGAATTATTAAAGCAATTATTAACAACCGTGTATGTAGCTTATTTTGGCTCACGTGGTTTTGAAAAATATAAATCAATAAGTAACAAATAAATAAAAAAAAATGGGACAATTTCCAACAAATGACGGCATAATAGGACAAGCTATGCCCTTAACAGCAGCTATGATAGCTAGTATAGACGTTAGACCGGCTTGGTTATTTGAAAACCAAAGTGGGACATTAGGTACTAACCTTAATTCATCTGTAATATATTGTGGTGTAATGCCAGCAGACGCAACTATTAGTGTTATACTATCGGGTGTTACTGCGGTTGGAGGTGGACCACCAGTAGCTGGACAGGCTATAACTTTTGAAGGTTTACAGTCTGGATCAATACTTCCAGTAGCTGTAGATTATGTTACAGCTGTAGCAGGTAATGGTGTAGCAGTAGGTGACTTTATAGTGTGTAAATAATAAAAAAACAAGTAACTATATAATTATAAACAATTAAATAAAATCAAATAATGGCAAAAGCAAAAAAACAAATTACAGAAGAACAGTTAAAAACTGTAAAAGATCAACAAGGTAAATTAAATGGATTATTAAGATCTTTAGGTGTTTTAGATTTACAAAAAGAAAACATACGTGTTGAAGTAAAAAAAGTATCTGAAGAAATAGACTCTACTAAAAAAGAACTAGAAGACGAGTACGGTCAAGTTAATATTGATCTTCAAGATGGTTCTTATACTGATATTGAAAAAGAAGATGACAAATAATATTAGAAAGATTAGTATTGGATCTGATTATAAGAATGATGCCATGCATTACGCTGTTGGACAACAGGTTTACGGTGGTCACGAAATATCTCACATTCTACTAGATGATTCAGACAACTCTTATAATATACACATAAAGAAAAACAACGAAATATTGCCGTGGAAGAAGTTTAATTCTAACATGGCAATATCAGTTGAGTATGATTTAGAATATTAATGAATAGCTTATATGACTTTATTGTAGAACCGCTAGGTGATAAATACAATAACGAAATAAAAATAAACAACAAAAGTTTAGTATTAAACAGCAAAATAGAAAGTTTTAAATTTGTAAATAGGCACGCTATAGTTAAAGCTATACCTTTAGCTTTTAAAACAAATATAAAAATTGGAGATATATTAATTATACATCAAAACGTTTTTAGAACTTTTTATGACTCAAGAGGTAAAAAGAAAAAAAGTAGATCTTTTTTTAAAGAAAACCTATATTTTTGTGCTTTAGATCAAATCTATTTGTATAAAAATAAAAATGGTTGGAACTCTATAAACAATAGATGTTTTATAAAACCTATAGTTAATAAAGACACTTTAGTCAACGACAAAGAAAAAAGTCTTGTTGGTATATTAAAGTATGGAAATAACGTCTTAGAGCAGCTAGATATAAACATAGGGGACCTAGTTGGTTACACACCTAATGGTGAATGGGAATTCTTAATAGATAAAGAAAGACTATATTGTATGAAATCAAATGATATTGTAATTAAATATGAACATAAAGGAAACGAAGAAGAATATAATCCTAGCTGGGCAAGTAGCAGTTGAAGAACTGATTAAAGTCGCTAAAGAGGCTATTGTTGATTCTGGAGATGATATAACAGCAGATAGACTTAAAAACGCTGCTGCAACTAAAAAACTATGCATATTTGATGCATTTGAAATACTAACTAGAATACAAGCTGAAGAAGATTTGTTAAACGAAAAACCTAAAGAAATAAAAGAAGAAAAGTCTTTTAAAGGTTTTGCTGAAGGAAGATCTAAGTAATGTACAAGCAAAGTTTATATAAAATATTAAAAGACCATATTAAACCTAAAGTTTTAAAAAGAAACAATAGATATAAAAAATGGGAATATGGTTATAACGAAGAACACGATGTTATAATTATAAGTAAGACTGGTGAAATAGGCGAAGTATATGAAATACAGAACTTAAAAATAGCTTTACCTAAACAAAATGATATAGTAGAGTTTAAAGAAAACAAATGGAGTCACACAGAGTATCCTAAGCAATTAAAAAAAATCAAATCTGTTTTTGAT
>CALKFR010000033.1 GCA_938084555.1 uncultured Flavobacteriaceae bacterium
AATTGAAATATTTGTAAGATTGTATGAAATTTGTGCAATTCCATATTCCTCAATAAACCAACCTATGCCTTTTACAGCTTTTAATTTTCCTGGGATTCTTAATGGCTCTCCATTTTTATCCATTACTTTTTTTCCAGTAATAGGGTTTCCTTCTCGTTTTACTCTTCCAGCTTCTCTTATATCAAAAGCAATGGCATTAGCTCGTCTAGTAGAGGTGGAGTTTAAATTTATATTGTAAGCTACTAAAAAATCTCTAGCAGAAATAGCAGTTACCCCCGAATTTTTTGTTTTTGTTGTAAACGACGTGGGACCAAAGTCTGGTTTCCAATTTTTATCTGATAATTTTTTTTCAAGTCCTTCATATTCACCAGACCTAACATTAGCTAAATTTCTTCGATTTTCTTTAGTCGCTGCATTTTCATAAAAATATCCAGATATACCTAATTCATCCCCAACTCTTTTTCCTAATTGATGAGCATATTTTGTAGTTTCATCCATTGAAATGTTTGCAATTGGAACCAAAGGACATACGTCTGTAGCACCAAATCTTGGGTGCTCACCAGTTTGTTTACTCATATCTATGAGTTCACTGGCTTTTTTAATGAGTTTGAATGCTGCCTCAATTACTTGTTCTGGTTCACCGACAAAAGTTATTACTGTTCTATTTGTAGCTTTTCCAGGATCTATATCTAAAAGTTTCACACCTTCAACTTCACTAACAACATTGGCGATGGTTTTGATTTTTTTTAAATCTCTTCCTTCACTAATATTTGGAACACACTCAATAATTTGCTGATTCATTTTAATGTCTTTGATTTGTATATAATATTAGATTTAAGACGTAATACATTACATGTTAAATCTAATAAAAACAATTAGATAATTTATTTTTTTGCGTTCAATATTTTTTGAAGGTAAAAAGATCTTAGAAATAAAATTAAAACAATAGGGATTAACACAAAAGAAAACTGTTGTATGCCGAAGAAATATCCATTAATTCCATTAAATCTTCCTAAAATAAAAATGAAAAGAGTAATTACGAGCAATGTTAAATAGAATTTTAAGTAGTTAACGATCCAATTGGGTATGTTATTTTTTAAAAGAATACATGCCACAAAAAGGTTAGGAAAAAATGCCCATAAAAAATTAAAGTTATTTGGTGTTGTAGAATGATTGGTAAAAAACCATAAAAAACAGATCACTAGTCCCAGGAGGCCAGTCACAAAAAATATTGAGAAATCCAATAGCTTAGTTCTTTTATTCCTTTTTTGATCTCTGTAGGTTATCATTATAGTGAGTAAAAGAGCAATTGAAAATATAAAAAATGGATTATACCATTTAGGTTTAATTTTTATCTCTTTAAAGTTTAAGAGTAGTTGTTCTTTTTTTACTAAAGGGGTATCTACATTTTTTTTTATTTTATTAGCTTTTCTAAACGACTCATAAACATAATCTGGTAAGTACATATAATCATCAGCAGTTATTGCTTTGTCTAAAGTATTGCCAAGCGCTAAATTTATACCAAAATTACCCCAAGTATTCCAATGAAGCTCTTTATCCATCAGTTGTCTCATGGTATAACTATCGTTAGAAAATGATGATGGAAAATAAACCGTATTACCAAGAATATTTTTGGTAATATCTCTTAATTTAGTGGCACAGTTATTAAAGTAAGGATCGTATAAGTATTCTGCATTATGAGGCAACGCATTTTGTTCTAATAATGCATACATATCTTGTTTTTCTACTTGAGATAAATTTAGAACTTGTTCTTTCATCCATCTTTTTTGATAGTTATAACTGGTTATAAATCTTCCAAATGATTGTTTCCCAACTTTGTATAATAATCTACCCTTTACAAAATTTGCGTAGAAATTGGGTTGATTAAAATCAAATAACCCATAATTAAATATATTATCCATACCAATTACAGGATCACTTACTCTTATGGCACTATGGCCAAAAGCTTCATATAAGATATCTCCTGGACCTACAGTAATAATACTTATTTCTGATTGCTTTGATAATTTATATTCTTGAGATTGAATGTTTTGAAGTGTGCTAACAACTAATAAAATAAAAAAATAAGTTTTCTTCATGGCTTATCGTCTAAAAAAACTGTAATCAATTTTTACAGAAAAAATATTGGAAAATAATGCATTCCCAAGACTACCAATATTGGTTAATGCATAATCTATTTGAATACCATTGTATAAAAAACCAACACCAAAGTTAGGTTGTAAGGATAAATTTTTACTTCCATCAAATTCTGTTGTATTTTGAAAATTTCCAATACCTGCTCTTAAAAACACAAAATCATCATAATCTAATTGAAATCCTAAAGCTGGATCTATGCTAGCTATACTTGTTGATATTATATCATTGGTTTTGGCAAATCTCATATTTAAATCAGCTTCAGTTAAAAGATGAAAAAATCGTCCTAATTTAAATAATCTAGCAATACCAAATTGAATTTTTGGTTTTGTTATTTCAGTAGTTTCAGGTAATTCTTGATTTTGTCCAGGAATTGCATTTTGAACTGATGCAAAGGCATCTGAATTTATAGTCCAAATATTAAAGGTTGTGGAAATATCTCTAATCATTAATCCAAACTTCCAATTATCTCTTTCATATTGAATTCCAGCATCTAAACCTACACCCCATGAATTTGCAAAATCACCTATAGTTCTTCTCACTATTTTTGCATTCATTCCAAAATAAACATCCTTAAAAATTATATTTCTTGCATAGGATAAGGTTAAGGCATAATCTGCTGCTGAAAACAAACTAATTCTATTAAAATCGATATTACCTTGACTGTCTATTAACTCTGTAGTGTTTAAAATATCATCTACTCCAAACCTAATAATTG
>CALKFR010000034.1 GCA_938084555.1 uncultured Flavobacteriaceae bacterium
ATTCTCTGCTAATTGAATTTCAATTTTGCTAACAGAAAGATGCTTAATAGAAACCTTATCAAATTTTTGAGTGTACTCTTTTATAGCTTTATCACCTTTTACTTTCACTTGCTCAAAGACTTCTGCTATAACTACTTCCAAGTCCGAGGAGGAAGCATTAGGACGCTCTAAAAGATGTGTCCATTCTTTAGATGATGGATTAATGTATTGTTTCATTACAACACCATTTTTTCAATTGGACAAACTAAAATACCCTCTGCTCCTTTTTCTTTTAATTCATCTATAATTTCCCAAAATTGATATTTACTAATTACAGAATGAACAGAACTCCAACCTTCTTCAGCAAGAGGTAAAACCGTTGGACTTCTCATTCCAGGCAAAGCTTTTAAAATGTCTTGTAGTTTATTATTTGGGGCATTCATCAAAACATATTTTGAGTTTCTGCCTTTTAAAACAGATTCTATTCTAAATTCGAATTTCTTTAAAATACGTTGCTTTTCATTTGATAGTTTTGGTGATATTGCCAATACAGCTTCCGATTCAAGTAATATGGCTACTTCTTTCAAATTATTTTTGAATAATGTACTACCACTCGAAACAATATCACAAATTCCATCAGCTAATCCAATATTAGGTGCTATTTCGACAGAACCGTTAATAATGTGAACGTCTGTGCTTATTCCTTTATCTATTACATATTTTTTTACGGTATTTGGATAGGAAGTAGCGATTTTTTTATTGGTAAAAAAGTCAAAACCCGTATAGGTTTCATTTTTTGAAATTGCTAAAGAAACTTTACATTTTGAAAAACCTAAACGTTGTGTAAATTGAATACCCTCACCTTTTTCAACAAGTACATTTTCACCAATAATAGCAATATCTACAACCCCATCTTTGAGATACTGTGGAATATCGCCATTTCTCAAATAAAAAACCTCTAAAGGAAAGTTTCTTGCCGAAGCTTTAAGTTGATCTTTTCCATTATCTATAGAAATTCCACAGTCTTTAATAATTTTTAAGGAGTCTTCATTTAATCTCCCAGATTTTTGAATTGCAATTCTTAATGTTGTCATAATAATAGTCCGATAGTTCGGTTAAATTTTAAACTAGTTTGAGAAATCTTAAGAGTTTGTGTAAATGAAAAACCCGTTTGATTTCTCAAACGGGTTAATAATATCTTGAATTTAATCAATACATTTTTACTTCGCCTGAGTCGAAAGATGAAAATGATGATGATGGTTTTGATTAAATTTCATAACTTATATAATAAGCAAATTTTGCAATTTTATTTATTGATAACCAAACGAATTGGTGTATTTATTTGTTAAAAAAAACCTTTTTATGATATTCTGAAAATTTGAATAAAAATTTTAAGAATTAGATATTTTTAGGTTTATTATTTTTTAGGCTTCATAATTGTCATCCCAATTTTTTTGTTTTGGAGTTCCTAATTTACCTACAGATGAAGCAACTAACATTGACACAGAGGCATCACCAGTAACATTAACTACAGTTCTGCACATATCTAAAGGTCGGTCTACAGCAAAAATAAGAGCTAAACCTGCTTCAGGTATACCAGCATATCCTAAAACTCCTACTAGCATAACCATACCGGCTCCAGGAACGGCTGCAGAACCAATTGAGGCTAATGTAGCTGTTGCAATGATTCCTAATTGTGTACCAAAAGATAAATCCATCCCAAATGCTTGTGCTATAAACACAGCTGCAACAGCTTGATATAAGCTTGTACCATCCATGTTTATAGTAGCACCTATTGGTAAAACAAAACTTGCAACTTCTTCTTCCACTCCAATATGCTCAGTTACTCTTTCCATAGTTACAGGAAGAGTTGCTGCACTAGAACTGGTTGAAAATGCCAATAATTGAGCTGGTGAAATTGCCTTCATAAAAAAACTTGGACTCTTTTTTGTGAAAATAAAAACAAGAATATTGTAAATAAGAATCATTAATGCTAATCCTAGTATTACAGTTAATGCATACCAGGCCAGAGCCTTAAATAAATCTACACTGGGAGATTCTGCAACCAATGCTGCCAATAATGCAAAAACACCATAAGGGGCAGCTAACATTATTAAATCTACCATCTTTAAAATAACTTCATTTAAACCATCAAAAAAACTTTTGACTGTCTTTCCTTTTTCTTCTGGAATTAAAATCAAACCTATACCAAAAAAAACAGCAAAGAAAATCACTTGTAACATATTTCTATTGCTTGTAGCTGCAGAAAAAATGTTTTGAGGTACTAAATCTATAAGAGCTTGTAGAGGACCACTTTCTTTTTGCTTTGAAGCCTCTTCTTTATATTTAGCAGTATTATTACTATACCCTTCAACTAATTCTGTTCTAGTTTTATCTGAAATGGAATTTCCAGGCTTTATGATATTAACTAAAACAAGACCAATAGAAACTGCAATAACAGTTGTTATGATATAAATAACGATGGTTCTTCCACCCATTTTAGATAATTTAGAAATATCTTTTAAATCAGATACCCCTTTGATTAGTGCAGCTAAAATTAGCGGAATGGCAATTAATTTTAATGAATTTATAAATATGGTACCAAATGGTTTTATCCAATCTTTTATAAATTCTTTTCCAAAATCAAAATTAGTCATTACTAAAGCAAAGACTACTCCTAATGCCATACCAATTAATATTTTCCAATGCAATGCTAGATTTTTCATTTAAATATTTTATAATTATTTTATTCTTGAAAGATAATTAAATTCTTAATAATTATTCTTTTTAATCTTATCTAGTTTCGATTTTTTTATGATTAAGTAATCCTCTATTTTTGCTTTTTTATAATTTTTTAAATGGAGAAATTAAAAGTACGCTGGGGTATTACTTCAAATTTTCAAATAGTGCTAATTTTTATTGTTTTTGCTATAAATGGTTCTTTTGCTGCTTGGGTTGCGGAACCCGTAATGGCTCTATTAGGAATGTATAAAACAACTACTCGTGGTTTTATTTATTGGCCGTTAAGAATAATAATCATTTTTCCAATATATCAATTTACACTTCCTATTGTTGGCTTCTTATTTGGTCAATTTAAATTTTTTTGGAATTTTGAAAAAAAGTTTTTACGAAGAATAGGTTTAGGTTTTCTTTTCAAAAAAGAAAAATAATCTATGGAATTTGAGTTTTTTTTAAATAATATAGAATCAATAAAGGATATTAAATTACCAGGGATAGAAGCTCAATTCAAATTAGCTCCCAAGATGCGTCTAGAATATAATGCTAAGAAAATTAAAGCCCATAAGCCAAAAATTGCTGCTGTTTTAGCATTATTTTACCCAAATCAAAATAACCAGGTTTCTTTATTACTAACTAAAAGAGCCAACTATAATGGTACCCATTCAGGTCAAATTAGTTTTCCAGGAGGAAAAATTGAAATATCAGATTTAAATCTGAAAAAAACTGCACTAAGAGAAACTTTTGAAGAAGTAGGTGTTTTACAAGAAAAAATTAATATTGTAAGAGAGTGCACAGAGGTATATATTCCTCCTAGTAATTTTTTAGTTACTCCTTTTATTGGAGTAATAAACCATGAACCTATATTTAAATTAAATTCTGAAGTTGCTGAAATTATAGGAGTACCATTTCATGATCTACTAGATGACAATAATATAGAAAGCATATCAATAACAAACTCATATATGAAAGAAACTCGTGTACCCTGCTTTAATTTTCATGACTCAATAATATGGGGAGCTACAGCGATGATATTGAGTGAGGTTAAAGAACTATTAAAAAATATGAAACCATAAATTCTTTTGTACTTTAGCAAGCAATTATTAAAACAACTAACACTAATGCCTTTATTTAAAAAGAATCCTTTTGGTCATATTTTGTGGATTAAAAAAATGCTGATTAGAATTCTTGGTGTTATTTCTCACAGCAGATATAGAAGTTTTAATAATTTACAAATTGAGGGTTCTGAAATATTAAGAAATATTCCCGAAAATAATGTTCTTTTTATTTCTAATCATCAAACCTATTTTGCAGATGTTGCTGCTATGTTTCATGTTTTTAATGCCTCTCTAAAAGGTAGAGATGATAATATTAAAAATATTGGTTACATATGGAATCCAAAACTGAACTTATATTATATTGCTGCTGGTGAAACAATGCGTTCAGGCATATTACCAAAAATATTTGCTTATACTGGTTCTGTATCTATTGATAGAACATGGAGAAGTGCTGGAGAAAATGTAAATAGACAGGTAAGAATGTCGGACATTT
>CALKFR010000035.1 GCA_938084555.1 uncultured Flavobacteriaceae bacterium
TAAGATAAGTTTCATTTCATTCTAAATTATTTACAAATATAATAATTCTAACATTACTTCAGAAGAATCAGCTTATGTTATTAATTGTTTTCTGCCCTATACAATAGTTAAATTTGGGAGATGTTAAGAAATAATTTATTCAATAATATTAACTTCGATTTCCAAAGTAATTTTGAAAATATATAAAATGGTTTGTTGAATTTTTTTTGCAAGCATATAAATGTCTGCTCCACTTGCTTTATTATAATTTACTAAGACTAAGGCTTGTTTATTATGAACCCCACAGTCTCCAAATCTTTTTCCTTTATACCCTGCAGTTTCAATTAACCAACCCGCAGGAATTTTATAATAATTAGAGTTATCATCTTTTTTCGATGATGATATTTCGTAGAATGGAATATTTGGATATTCTTCTTGTAGTTTTTTGAATTGTTTTGAATGTATAATTGGGTTTTTAAAAAAGCTCCCTCCATTTCCTATTTTTTTTGGATTAGGTAGTTTACTTTGCCTAATATTAACTACAATATTTGATATATCTTTTATTGTTGGATTACTAATTTTTCTAACAGTTAATTCCTCCTCAATAGCACCATAATTGGTGTTTAAATAATGATTTTTTTTTGTGAGTTTAAAACTAACAGCAGTGATAACAATTTTTCCTTTTAATTCATTTTTAAAAATAGAATTCCTATACCCAAAATTACAATCATCATTTGTAAATTCAACTCGTTTTGTAGTGTTTATATTTATTCCTTCAACTTTAGTAATTACATCTTTTACCTCAACACCATAAGCACCAATATTTTGAATTGGGGAGGTTCCAACGTTTCCAGGAATTAATGAAAGATTTTCAACACCACCATAATTTTGTGAAATACACCACATCACAAATTCATGCCAGTTTTCACCAGCATTAACTGTTACTTGAACCTCATCATCATTTTCATAATCTATAGAAATACCTTTTATATTTACATGAACAACAAGCTTATTGATATTTTTAGTAAGTAACATGTTGCTACCACCACTTATTAAAAAAACATCTTTTTCTTCACTTAAAATTTTTTGTAAATTAAATATATTATCAATAGAAACAAATCTACTAGCTGAAACATCAACACCAAAAGTATTAAAAGATTTTAGAGAAATGTTTTGTTGAATATTCAAGCTGTTATTTTTTGTAAGTTGATAATGCTATATTTAAAATTTCTGCACATTTTATTAAATCTTCTTTATTTAAAACATAGGCCATTCTAACTTGATTTTTACCTTCACCTGGTGTGGAATAAAATCCACTAGCTGGAGCTACCATTACAGTTTCATTATTGTAATGAAATTCTTCTAAAATCCATTGGGCAAAGTGATCAGTATCATCAACTGGTAATTCAGCCACGCAATAAAAAGCACCTTTTGGATTAGCTACCTTAACTCCGTCTATTTTATTTAATTCATTAATTAACGTGTCTCTTCGCTCAACATATTCTGATATAACTTCATCAAAATAGGTTTGTGGAGTTTCTAATGCTGCCTCGCTAGCCAGAAGGGCATATGTTGGAGGGCTTAATCTAGCTTGAGCAAATTTGATGGCAGTATTTATGAATTTTTTATTTTTAGAAACTATACAGCCAATTCTAGCGCCACACATACTATATCGTTTTGAAACAGAATCGATCATAATGGCATGCTGCTCTAGCCCAGCTTCAGACATCACAGAATGATGGCTTTCATTGTCATAAGCAAACTCTCTATATACCTCATCGGCAATTAAGAATAAATCATGCTTTAAAACAAGATGCTTTAATTTTAGGATTTCTTCACTACTATAAAGGTATCCGGTTGGGTTACCAGGATTACAAATTAAAATTGCTTTAGTTTTTTTAGTTATTAATTTTTCAAAATCATCAATATTGGGAAGTGCAAAGTTATTTTCGATTTTTGAAATTACTGGAACAACAGTAACGCCAGATGCAGTTGAAAACCCATTATAATTTGCATAAAATGGTTCAGGAATAATAATTTCATCACCAGGATCAGTAATACTACCCATAGTAAATAATAGCGCCTCAGATCCACCTGTTGTGGTAATAATATCCTTGGGAGATATGTTAATGTTATTTTTTTTATAATATTTAGTTAACTTTTCTCTGTAGGTTTCAGAACCCTCAGATCTGGCGTATGAAAGTACCTCTATACTATTATTTTTAACAGCATCTAAAGCAATTTTAGGTGTTTTAATGTCTGGTTGACCAATATTTAAGTGGTATACTTTTGTTCCATTTTCTTTGGCAGCTTCTGCAAAAGGAACCAATTTTCTTATGGGAGACTGGGGCATTAACTCTCCTTTTTTTGATATTAAAGGCATTTAATAATTTTGTAGTTTATAGTTATTACTTAAACAAAAAAAGTTTTGTCTTAAATAGTTTTTTATTTATCTACAGATAGTATGTTTTTTTTCTTTTCTAGTGTTCCAGTTTTTTCAACATAGCCTTTTATTTTGACCATTTTACGTTCGTTTTTTGCATTTGAGAAAATAGTGATGGCTTTTGAAAATCCACCAAGCCTTTTAGTATCATAAGAAACTTCGATTTTACCTTTTTCTCCTGGCATTATTGGTTGATTTGGTTTTTTTGGAACTGTACAACCACAAGATGCTTGTACCCTAGAAATAATTAAAGGTGATTTTCCTATGTTAGTAAATTCGAATACTCTTACACCATCAGCTCCTAAGTTAATTTTACCATAATTAATTGTTTCAGTTTTAAACTGAAATTCTGGTTTAGAGTCATCTATTTCTTGAGCAAAAGAACTATTGGATATTAATAAGATTAAGAGAAATATAGATAGGTTTTTCATTAGAAATTATGATTTTATATATATTATAACAAATTTAATCAAAAATTATTCAACAGACTTTTAAATACTACAGATAATTGTACTTTTGCAGATTAAAGGCTAAAAGTATATTAGATATGAGTATTCCATCAAAATATGATGCAAGTTTAGTAGAAAGCAAATGGTATGACTATTGGATGAAAAACAATTATTTTCATTCTGAAGTAGATGACAGAGAGCCTTACACTATAGTTATACCTCCACCTAATGTAACTGGAGTATTACATATGGGACATATGTTAAATAACACCATTCAAGATGTACTCATAAGGCATGCTCGTTTATCTGGTAAAAATGCGTGTTGGGTTCCAGGAACAGATCATGCCTCTATTGCAACTGAAGCCAAAGTTGTAGCCAAATTAAGAGAACAAGGAATTGATAAAGCTGATCTTACCCGTGAAGAATTTTTATCTCATGCTTGGGAATGGAAATCTGAATATGGAGGTATTATTTTAGATCAACTTAAGAAGCTAGGTGCTTCATGTGATTGGGAAAGAACAGCCTTTACAATGGATCCGGATATGTCTGAATCTGTGATAAAAGTTTTTGTTGATTTGTTTAATAAGGGATTGATATACAGAGGCTTTAGAATGGTAAATTGGGATCCAGAAGCCAAAACAACTTTGTCTGATGAAGAGGTGATTTATGAGGAGAAACAGGGTAATTTATATTACATAAATTATAACATTGAAGGAAGTGATGAAGTTTTAACCATTGCAACAACTCGTCCAGAAACAATTTTTGGGGATTCAGCAATTTGTATAAATCCAACAGATACTCGTTTTAAACATCTGAAAGGTAAAAAAGCTATTGTACCCATTTGTAACCGTATTATTCCAATTATTGAAGATGAATATGTTGATATAGCATTTGGAACTGGTTGTTTAAAAGTTACTCCAGCCCATGATGAAAATGACAAGATTTTAGGAGATAAACATAAGTTAGAAGTAATAGACATCTTTAATGAAGATGCTTCTCTAAATTCATTTGGTTTGCACTATGAAGGAAAAGACAGGTTTGTTGTTCGTAAAGAAGTTGCCAAAGAATTAGGTGATAAAGGAATTTTAGTTAAAACAGAAGTACATACAAATAAAGTTGGAACCTCTGAAAGGACTAAAGCAGTTATAGAACCAAGATTATCTGATCAGTGGTTTTTAAAAATGGAAGATTTAGTAAAACCAGCTATTGAAGCTGTTTTAGGTGACGAGAATACCATAAACCTTTATCCTAAAAAATTTGAAAATACTTATAGACATTGGTTGGAAAATATTCGTGATTGGAATATTTCAAGACAGTTATGGTGGGGTCAACAAATACCAGCTTATTTCTATGGAAAAGGTAAAAATGATTTTGTAGTTGCAGAAACAAAAGAGGAAGCCTTTACAATTGCCAAAAAGAAACTAGCTGCTTCCACTAATAAATATGATGATTCTTTCTCAATAAATGACCTCCGACAAGATGAAGACGCCTTGGACACATGGTTTTCCTCTTGGCTCTGGCCAATCTCTGTTTTTGACGGAATTAGAAATCCTGACAATAAAGAAATTAACTATTATTATCCTACAAATGATTTAGTTACAGGCCCAGATATTTTATTTTTTTGGGTAGCTAGAATGATTATTGCAGGATATGAATATAAAAACGAAAAACCATTTCAGAATGTTTATTTAACAGGATTGGTTCGTGATAAGCAACGTCGTAAAATGTCTAAATCTTTGGGAAATTCTCCAGATGCTTTAAACTTAATTAAAACTTATGGAGCTGATGGGGTTAGAGTAGGTTTATTATTAAGTTCTGCAGCAGGTAACGATTTGATGTTTGATGAAGAATTATGCCAACAAGGAAAACAGTTTGCAAATAAAATTTGGAATGCATTTCGATTAATTAAAGGCTGGAAGATTGATGAGACCTTACCTCAACCTCAAACAGCAAGAATGGGTTTAACTTGGTATAATGCTAAATTTCATAAAACCTTAGCAGAAATAGAAGATCATTTTTCAAAGTATCGCTTATCAGATGCACTAATGATTATTTATAAATTAATTACTGATGACTTTTCTTCTTGGTTGCTTGAAATTGTTAAACCTGAATATCAACAGCCAATTGATGCAATTACTTACCAGCAAGTTGTAAAAATTTTAGAAGACAATTTAAAAGTTTTACATCCGTTTATGCCCTTCTTAACAGAGGAGATCTGGCATCATATTTCAGAAAGAACAACAGACGAGGCTCTTATTATCGCCAAATATCCAATTAAAAAAGACTTTGATAATGAAGTAATTTTAAAATTTGAAAATGCTTCAGCTATTATTTCTGGGATAAGAACCATAAGAAAAGACAACAATATTCCTTTTAGAGATGCGATTAAATTATATGTTGTTAATACTGAAAACAATAACAATCAGTTTAACCCCTTAATACAAAAATTAACGAATACATCAGCTATAGAAGAAGTCTCAGAAAAAGTTGATGGAGTTTCATTTAGGGTAAAATCTAATGAATATTTTGTTCCTATTTCTGAGGAAAATATTGATGTAGATGCTGAGATTATGAAACTAGAATCAGAACTGAAAAGAGCAAAAGACTTTCTTTCCGGTATTCAAAATAAATTATCTAATGAACGTTTTGTACAAAATGCTCCCAATCAGGTTATTGCTTTAGAACAAAAAAAAGAATCTGACACATTAGCAAAGATAAAAACAATATTAGCAAGTCTTGATAGTTTAAAATAATCAAATAAAATCTTAAATATTCTTTACTTAAACTATGCCAAACATATGTTAATATGTGGTTTTTTTGATATTTATCATATTGTTAAAAAAGTATTAATTATTTGTAAATTCATGTTTTTATCGTACATTTATTTTGAATTTTAAAAAAAATTATTGTGAAACTTACCCCAACACAAACATGTGCAATAGCAAACTCTATTCAACAATTAGGTGACAAGTGGTCATTACTAATTATGAGAGATCTTGTTCTTCACAAAAAAACAAGATTTAAAGAGCTTAGAGAATCTAAAGAAAAAATTGCAAGCAATATTCTTACTAATAGATTAAAGACTCTTCAAATTAATGGTTTTATTGAAAAATTAGACCCTTCTGGCACAAAGAAGAGCACTCAGTACATAGCTACAGAAAAAGGAATATCATCACTTCCTATTATCATTGAATTGTATTTATTTTCTATAAATTCTATTCATGAAAGCATTCTTGATGATTCTCAAATGAGAATTAAAAAACAAATTACTTCTAACAGATCATTGTTTGAGGAGACAAGAAAAAGTGAGTACATTTCTTTTGTTATGAATTTAAAAGATGAATTAATTAAAGTTAAACTTTTAGCTCAA
>CALKFR010000036.1 GCA_938084555.1 uncultured Flavobacteriaceae bacterium
GTTAAAGAATTACTAGAAAACTCTATTGATGCTTCTTCAACTTCAATTCAGCTTATTATTAGAGATGCTGGTAAAACTTTAATACAGGTAATTGATAATGGAAAAGGTATGAGCGCAATTGACGCTAAGCTTTCATTTGAAAGGCATGCTACCTCTAAAATTAGAGTTGCAGAAGATTTATTCAAACTACATACTAAAGGTTTTAGAGGTGAAGCTATGGCCTCCATCGCTGCAATTTCTCATGTAGAAATGAAAACAAAGCAAAATTCTCAAGAAATTGGTACACACATAAAAATTGAAGGGAGTAAAGTTAAGTTTCAAGAAATGGCTGTTACACCTATTGGAACAAATATTGCCGTAAAAAATTTATTCTATAATATACCTGCGAGAAGAAATTTTTTAAAATCTGATACCATAGAAACCAGACATATTATTGATGAATTTCAACGTGTATCTTTGACACATCCAGAAATTGCTTTTAGCCTTCACCATAATGACAACGAAGTTTATTGCCTGAAAGCTACTAATTTAAGAAAAAGAATTGTTGCAGTTTTTGGAACTAAAATGAATGAAAAACTTGTTCCCGTTTCTGAGGATACAGAAATGATATCAATTAAAGGTTTTATTACCAAACCCGTCTTCTCAAAGAAAAAAAGAGGAGAACAATTCTTTTTTGTAAACAACCGTTATGTAAAAAGTCCTTATTTAAATCATGCCGTAATAGCTGCTTTTGAAGGACTATTAGAACAGGGATCTCATCCATCGTATTTTTTATATTTAACTGTTCCATCTAGAAGTATTGATATAAACATCCATCCAACAAAAACTGAGGTAAAATTTGATGATGAAAAAGCGGTATATGCTATTTTAAGAGCAACTGTAAAACATAGTTTAGGGCAATATAATGTTGCTCCTGTTTTAGATTTTAACAGAGATGCTTCTTTAGACACCCCATATAATTTCTCAAAACAAGAATCGAAACCTTCTAGTCCAAAAATTACTGTAGACCCCTCTTTTAACCCTTTTAGTGGAAATACTAATAGTATACATAAAACATCATATCAACATGTTAATGAAAAATCAAATTGGGAAAGTTTGTATGTTACCACTGATAAGGCTGAACAACAAGGAGAACTTTTTGATCAAGGGGTAACATATCAATCAAATAAAACAATTCAAATTCAAAGAAAATACTTGTTAAGCTCCATTAAATCAGGCGTTGTTTTAATTCACCAATCTTTAGCACACCAACGTGTTCTTTATGAAGAATTTCTTAACAGTTCATTACTAGATGAAGTTCATAGTCAACAATTATTATTTCCTATAACAATTTCGTTTTCATCACCTGAAATAGAAATGATATACACCTTAAAATCAGAATTAGAAAATGTTGGCTTTTGTTTTGACGAATTTACAAAAGAGTCTATTACAATCAAAGGTACGCCGATGTCTATCTCTGAAAGTATGATATCAAAGGTTTTAGAAGAACTTTTAGAAAATGTTAATGCAGATATTCCAGACATGAATTTTAAGCCTTTAGAGATTATGGCTTCGTCATTCGCAAAATCTATTGCTATAAGAACTGGTCATATTTTATCACAAAAAGAACAAGAAAATCTTGTTAATAGTTTGTTTTCCTGTAAAGAGCCTAGTATTAGTCCATCTGGAAAGTCAATATTTAAAACATTAACCTTGCAAGAAGTAGATAAACTATTTGCCCGCTAACATATGAATGGAATAAAACTTACGGAAGGAATAAAGCATTTAATAATTATAAATGTTATTTTATTTATGGGGCCACAACTCATAAATATAGATCTTACTAATCTACTAGCTTTACATTTTCCAAAAAATGAAAATTTTGGTTTTTGGCAATATGTTACTCACATGTTTATGCATGGAAGCTTCCCTCACATTCTTTTTAATATGTATGGCTTATGGGCGTTTGGAACTCCATTAGAGAAAATGTGGGGAAGAAATAAATTTTTATTTTTTTATTTTTCGGCAGGAATTGGAGCTGGATTAATTTACTCACTTGTAAATTATTATCAATTTAACGGTTATTATGATATATTAATTCAAAATGGACTAAATTCAAAAAATATTTCAAAGATATTAGATACAGCTATGTATACTGATTATGCAGATATCATTACCTTGTCAAAAGAAGAATTAAGTAAATTTTATAGTTTATATCACACCCCAGCTGTTGGTGCCTCTGGAGCTGTCTATGGAGTATTAGTTGCCTTTGGAATGTATTTTAAAGATGCAAAACTAGCGCTCATCTTTTTTCCAGTTCCCATAGCAGCGAAATACTTTATTCCACTTATTTTATTAGGAGATTTGTTTTTTGGCATGACTAAATATTCAATCGGGAGTGTAGCACATTTTGCTCATATAGGTGGAGCAATTATTGGATTTATATTGGCTTATTATTGGAAAAATAATCAATTTAAATATTACAAATAAATGAGTATAATTAACGATTTAAAATCAAAATTTATATCAGCATCTATTATTCAACAATTAATATATGTAAATGTATCTGTTTTTGTTATAACATTAATTTTGAATTCTTTTAGTGGTTTATTTGAAAATAGAACAAACATTATCTTTGAATGGTTTTCTTTATCTTCATCATTTGATCAATTAATAATAAAGCCATGGACATTAATTAGTTATGGTTTTTTACATAATGGTTTTTTACATATACTATTTAATTGTCTAATCTTACACTTTTTTGGGAGACTCTTTTTAGAATATTTCACACAAAAACAGGCATTAAATTTTTATATTTTAGGAACATTATTTGGTGGAGTTGCCTATTTGCTCAGCTATAGTTATTTTCCATTATTCCAAGGTAAAGTTCAGCCTCTAGTTGGAGCCTCAGCTGGTATTACAGCCATTGTTGTAGGTATTGCTACTTATATTCCTAATTACCAATTGCAATTGAGATTTTTAGGATATGTAAAAGTATGGCATTTAGCAGGAGCTTTTATTTTATTTGATCTCATATCATTAGCGGGAGGAAATGGTGGTGGACATATTGCGCATTTGGGTGGTGCATTGTTTGGTTATATCTATGTTTCTCAGGCAAGCAATAAAAAGATAAATTTTTTTAGCTGGTTTTCTGAGCTTTTTTCTAAAAGAAAAAAACCGCTTCAAACGGTTTATAAATCAACTAAAAAAAAGAACACTACCAAAACTGAAGATGCCAAACAGGTTAAAATAGATTCGATACTAGATAAGATTAGTAAAACAGGATATGAAACGCTAACTAAAGAAGAAAAAGAATTTCTATTTAAACAAAGTAATTAAAACAAATACTTTTTAAATAGAAATTATGAAATAAAGTTCAACAAAAAGATGAAATAATTGAGGGTAAAGTATACTTTTTGGCATAAAATAGTAGTCTTAATAAATTCTATCTTAGCAATATTGTTACTATTATCTTATCTCCTACCCTATATATCTCCAGAAACAGTTCCAATTTTTACTATTATTAGTTTAGCTGTTCCAGTACTTTTTGTATTGAATGTTTTTTTTATAATTTATTGGATTATTAAGTTAAAAAAATACTTCACTATTTCTTTGATTTCAATTATCCTAGGTTTTGGATACATCAGTAATATCTATAAATTTTCAGAGAAGGGAATTTTTCTAAATAATGATTTAAAAGTAATGAGTTATAATGTACGTCTATTTAATCATTATAAATGGACAAAAGACAGCACAATTGTAAAAAAAATATCTTCTTTTATTACTGAAAAAGAACCAGATATATTATCAATTCAGGAGTACTATGAAGCCAAAGATCTTCAACTAAAGTACCCCTATCAATTTATAAAAACAAAATCAAATTTCAGCAAATTTGGATTAGCTGTTTTTTCTAAACATAAAATAATAAATTCAGGCTCTCTAGATTTAAAGGAAAGTGCAAATAATATTATTTTTACAGACATTATAAAAGATAAAGACACCATAAGAGTTTATAATATTCATCTAGAATCTCTTAAAATGAATACTAATAAGGAGAATTTTGGAACAAAAAACTCTGATAAACTTCTAAAGCAAATGGAAGCTTCTTTTCAAAAACAAGCAAAACAAGTTGAACTATTCTTAGATCATGAAAAAAAATGGAATGGAAAAAAAATACTTTGCGGAGATTTCAACAATACAGCATTCTCATGGGTATACAGAGAACTCTCTAATCAAAAACAAGATGCTTTTAAAGAGGCAGGTAAAGGTTTAGGCAAAACTTATAATTATTGGTACCCTTTGAGAATAGATTTTATATTAACAGATTCTAACTTTGATATCAATAACTTTAAAACATTTAATGTTCCCTATTCAGATCACTATCCAATTTTAGCAAGAATCAATTTAAAATAGTAAAATTTCATCTCATCTAAATTAGAATTGCATTATTCTAATTTAAATACAGTCCTAAGATCTAACATATCTAATGGATTAATACCTAAACCTCGAATATTTTTTTGAGAGAAACGAATTACTTGATCATAGTACAATGGAATAATAGGTGCTTCGTCTATTAAAATGCTATCCATCTTTTGGTAAAGTTTAAATCGTTCGGAGGAATTTACTATAGAAATTGATTTTTCATAGAGCTCATCAAATTCAATATTTTTAAAATGTGTGTAGTTGGGTCCGTTAGGGGTGAAATTTTTACTGTAGAACAATGATAAATAATTTTCAGCATCAGGGTAATCAGCTATCCAACTTGCTCGAAAAATAGAGAACTTCCCTGTTGCTTTCCCTTGACGTAAGGAAGATGGTGGAATTACATCTATAGTTACATTAAGACCAATATATTGTAATTCGCGTTGAATAAATTCACACAGGTCTAAGTAATTATTATTGGTTGTAATAGTAATTGAAGGCGTTTTAACACCTGTTTCTTCCTTGTATAACTGAATTAGTTTTCGTGCAATTTCGGGATTATAAGAATACCCCTCAATATTATTAAAAGAAGGTAAGCCAGAAGGAATAAATCCATTAATTGCTGGTGTTCCAATTCCATTACGTAAATATTTAACCATTTTTTTTCTATCAAAACCGAAATTAATAGCTTTTCTGAGTAATTTATTACTAGTAGTTTTATCCTCATGATCTAAATATATACCTAAGTATTCTGTATTTAAATATGAACCCGTTTCCATATGAATAGTTTCATGATATTTAGATTGCAACAACCCATCTAAAGTAATAATATCATCTTTGTATGAAGCATCAAGGCTTTTCATAAAATCTAGGTTTCCTTGTATAAATTGTAAGAATTCACTTTGCTTATCTGGTAAAAATGTTATGGCTACAGCTTCTAGAAAAGGTAATTGATTTCCATTATGATCCATTTCAAAATAATGTTGGTTTTTTCGAAATATAAGTTTGGTATTTTCTACCCATAATTTAAATTGAAAAGGTCCTGTTCCGATAGGATTTGAGCGATATTCGTCACCAAAATGCTCAATAGCTTCTTTAGAAACAACAGAACAATATTTCATTGCCAACAATCCTAAAAATGGAGGAAAAGTTTGTTTTAATTCTATTCGAAAAACCGTATCGGTTATTGCGGAAAAACTTTTTACATTTTGTAATACCCAAGCACCAGGAGATGCAACATTATTATCTAAAAGTCTATGAAAACTGTATTCAAAATCAGTAGCGGTAACTATCCTTGTGGAATCTATACCAAACAGAGCATGTCTATGAAAATAGACATCATCTCTTAGTAAAAATGTATACACTTTCCCATCCTCTGAAATGTTCCAATTCTTTGCAATACTGGGTTTAACTTGTAAACTATCATCAAATTGAACCAATCCGTTATACAATTGATTTACTGCCCAAATATTACGCTGATCTTTTGCAAAAGCAGGATCTAAAGAGGTAATATTCGAATGTTCATTGTATCTAAAAACATGGGAATCATCAAAAATAGAGGTACTATTTTGACAAGAAACTAAACAAAAAACAAATACTATAAAACACCAGTTATTTCTCAAAACCATAATCTCTCTCTACTTTACAAATTCTTAATTGGTATTGTTGATACCATTTATTTCTTCCTATAATTCTTGCCTCTGTATGTTCAATATTATTTTTCCATTTAGTAATAGATGCTAAATCATTCCAATAAGAAACTGTAATTCCAATGCTACTTCTAGCTGACTCAATTCCTAGGTATCCCTCTTGAAGCTTGGCCAATTCTTCCATTCTTTCAGTAGTTTTTTCATAATCAGCCAAGTTTTTTGTTAATAATGTTGTAAAAATAACAGCATAATAGGGTGTGTTTAAATTGGTTACTATCATAATATCAACTGGTATTTTTTTTCAGGTAATTTAGAAACAGGATCAATTCCATCACTAACATACTCAAAACTACATTTTTTCAAAATCTTAGCAGAGGCCACATTAAGATTAATTACATATCCAATCAATTTTTGCATATCAATAGATTTGCAATACACTACAGAGGCTTTACATAAATCGTAACCATATCCTAAACCCCAATATGTTTCTAAACATCGATATCCAATTTCATCATCTCCTTGATCATCTTTACAAAAACCAACAGTTCCAATAAATTTATGATCTGATTTTCTTTCTATGGCATAAATCCAAAAATCATTATCCTCTTGATCATAAAAACCAATTAACCGCTCTAATTCAATTAAATGTTCTTGTTCTGTTTGAACTTCTCCAGTAACAAATTGCATTACTTTTGGATTACTTTGCATTTTATGATATGGTTTTATATCACTCATTTTTAGCCTCCTAACAAGCAATATTTCTGTTTCAAAAATGATTTGACTACTCATGTATCTTTTCAGAATTATTGTAACTTTGTACGCCTTTAAATGTACAAGAATGAATGCAGATAAAAAAGTAGCATTTTACACCTTAGGATGTAAGCTTAATTTTTCAGAAACATCTACAATCGCTCGTAATTTTGTAAACGAGGGCTTTAATCGCGTAGATTTTAACGAAAAAGCAGATGTATATGTAATCAATACGTGTTCAGTTACTGATAATGCAGATAAACGCTTTAAATCTATAGTTAAAAACGCCTTGAAGAAAAATAAAGAGGCATTTCTTATTGCTGTTGGTTGTTATGCACAGTTAAAACCTGAGGAACTTGCTGCTATAGATGGGGTTGATTTAGTTTTAGGAGCTACTGAAAAATTTAATGTTACTAGTTATATTAACGATTTAACCAAAAACCAACATGGTGAGGTTCATTCTTGTGAAATCTCTGATGCCGATTTTTACGTTGGTTCTTACTCTATTGGTGATAGAACACGAGCTTTTCTAAAAGTACAAGATGGTTGTGATTATAAATGTACCTATTGCACAATTCCTTTAGCTAGAGGAATTTCTAGAAGTGACACCCTAGAAAATGTATTGACTAATGCTCAAGAAATTTCTAAAAAAGGTATTAAAGAAATTGTTCTAACTGGAGTAAATATAGGAGATTACGGAAAAGGTGAATTTGGAAATAAAACACATGAACATACTTTTTTAGAATTAGTAAAAGAGTTGGACAAGGTTGAAGGAATTCATCGTTTAAGAATTTCATCAATAGAACCAAATTTATTAAAAGACGAAACCATTGATTTTGTAGCAGATTCTAAAACTTTTGTACCACATTTTCATATTCCATTACAAAGTGGCAGTAACGATTTATTGAAGTTGATGAAACGTCGTTATTTAAGAGATACTTATACGAATAGAGTTCGTAGAATTAAACAAATAATGCCGAACGCCTGTATTGGTGTTGATGTTATTGTTGGTTTTCCTGGTGAAACTGATGAGCATTTTTTAGAGACTTACAACTATTTAAATGATTTAGATATTTCATATCTACACGTTTTCACCTATTCTGAAAGGCCAAATACAGAAGCTGTTTTAATGGATGGTATTGTTCCAAAAAAAGTAAGGGCAAAGCGCAGTAAAATGTTACGTGGTTTATCTTTAAAAAAACGCAGAGCTTTTTATGAATCACAATTAGGAAATGCCTTAACAGTTTTGTTTGAAAGTGAAAACAAAGAAGGATATATTCATGGTTTTACAGAAAATTATGTGAAAGTTAAAACCCCATGGAATCCCCATTTAATTAACACCTTAAAACAAATCAAGTTGTCTAAAATTGATGACGATGGTTTAGTAAGGTTTGATTTCATTGAGGAATTGATATCGTCATCCGCATCATAACGATTAGTTAATGAAAAAGAAACAAATCTACTTAATGCCAGGTTTGGGTGCTAACCCTAAGATATTTGAAAATATTATTCTTCCAAAGGATTCATTTGAAATTCATCTTTTAGAATGGAAAATACCAGTATCAATAGATGAGTCATTGAATGATTATGCAAAAAGAATGTCAGAAGAGATTAAACATCAGAATCCTGTTCTATTGGGAGTGTCTTTTGGAGGTGTTTTGGTTCAAGAAATCGCAAAAATTATAGCTGTTGAAAAAATAATTTTAGTGTCTAGTATAAAAAGCCATCATGAATTCCCTAACCGATTAAAACTTTTACAAAAAACTAAAGGATACAAATTTTTCCCAACAAAAATCATTGAAAATTTTGATAAGTATAAAAAATATTTCTTAGGAGATTTTCTTAAGAAAAGAGCTGATTTATATACTAATTATTTATCTGTTAATGATGCCAAATATCTTAAATGGGCGCTTCATAGTTTATTACATTGGCAACACGAAAATGAATCTAAAAATATAGTACACATACACGGAGATAATGATCATATTTTTCCTTCAAAATACATTAAAAACTTTATTAAAATTAATAACGGAACTCACGTAATGATTTTATTGAAAGCTAAAGAAATCTCAGAAATAATTATTAGAAGTTTCAACTAATTATAGTTGTATTTTATTAAATTTAAAATTTAATAATTTAATGAGAACAAAATGTCTAAAATAATCCGTTTTTTATCTGTTATTACCTTAACACTTTTCTCAATTACTTTTTTTAATGCCTTTCATATATCTGACGTTAGTCCAAAAAAAAACACCTCAGAAACTTACACCATTAAAGCACTAAAAATTCCTAATAACTTAACCTTTGCTGGTGAGAAGGTACCTACACAACTCTATGATATTAAAGAACGAATGGATAGAGAATTATTAGTTAATACCTATTGGCAATCTAATGGATTATTACTAATTAAAAGAGCGCATAAATATTTTCCTCTTATTGAACCTATGCTTAAGCAGTATGGAATTCCAGATGATTTTAAATACTTAGCAGTTGCGGAAAGTGGTCTGGAGAATAACTCATCTCCTGCAGGAGCTGCAGGTTTTTGGCATTTTTTAAAATCATCAGCTAGAGAATATGGCTTAGAAGTTAATCAAAATGTTGATGAACGATACAATCTAGAAAAAGCTACAAAAGTTGCTGCAGAGTATTTAAAAAAATCTAAACAACGCTTTGGTTCATGGACACTTGCTGCAGCTGCTTACAATGCAGGAAATGCACGTATTTCCAGGAATTTAAAGAAACAACAAGTAACTAATTATTATGACTTATTATTGAATAGTGAGACTTCGAGATATATATTTAGGATAGTAGCATTGAAAGAAGTTTTATCTAATCCTGGGAAATATGGTTTTGAATTTGAAAAAGAAGATTTATACTATTTACCTAAAACAAAAACAGTTAAAGTTGATACAGTAATTTCAAACATAGCCTCATTTGCAAAAGGTTTTCAAACAAATTATAAAGAATTAAAATTACATAATGCATGGCTGAGAGAAAACAAATTAAATAATAAAAGTAGAAAATTATACAAAATAAGAATTCCCTTAAGGGAATAAAAAAAGCCTATCATTCAGATAGGCTTTTCTTTAAAAATTAACTTGTAGTATATATTAGATTACTCTTACGTTTACTGCGTTTAATCCTTTTCTTCCTTCTTGTAACTCAAACTCTACTTCATCATTTTCACGAATTTCATCGATCAAACCTGATACATGTACAAAATGTTCACTGTTGTTTCCTTCTTCTACGATAAATCCAAATCCTTTAGATTCGTTGAAAAATTTTACGGTACCTTTACTCATAATATTAATTTGTTGTGTTATCTATATTTTTTGTAGATAACTTTGTTTATAAAGTGCAAACTTACATTAAAATTTTTATAAATCTCTATTATTTATAATTTCTTTTAAAACCACTTAAACAACTGTAAACTCGATGTTTACTGAAACGATATCAAATAATTTATTTAAAAATCTTTTTCGTTGATTCAAAATCAGCTATAATTTCTTCTAAAATATCTTTTGCTGAGCTAATTTCATTAATAATTCCAGCTATTTGTCCAATTTCTAATTCTCCATTTATTAAATCACCTTCAAAAATTCCTTTTTTAGCTCTAGCTCTTCCCAATAAATCTTTAAGTTCTTCTTTGGTTGGATTATTTTTATATAGTTCTTGAATTTGTTGGTAAAATTTATTTTTTATTAAACGAACTGGCGCTAATTCTTTTAAAGTAAGATGAGTATCACCGTCTTTAACGTCTAAAATTGTCTGTTTAAAATTTGCATGAGCAGAAGATTCTTTGGAAGCTGCAAATCTACTACCTATTTGAACTCCATCTGCTCCTAACACAATAGCAGCTAACATTCCACGACCGTTTCCAATACCACCTGCTGCAATTACAGGGATAGTTACACTATCTTTTACCATTGGAATCAAAGTAAATGTGGTAGTCTCTTCACGTCCGTTATGACCACCTGCCTCAAAACCCTCGCACACAATTGCGTCTACTCCAGCAGCCTGGGCTTTTATTGCGAATTTCACTGAACTAACAACATGAACAACAGTAATTCCTTTTTCTTTTAAAAAAGAGGTCCATATTTTTGGATTACCTGCAGATGTAAAAACAATTTTAACTTCCTCTTCAACAATAATATCCATCAATTCATCTACTTGGGGATATAACATAGGTATATTTACACCAAAGGGGTTACCAGTAGCTTTTTTACATTTTTGGATATGTTCTCGAAGCACATCTGGATACATAGAACCCGCGCCAATTAAACCCAAGCCTCCAGCGTTAGATACAGCTGATGCTAATTTCCAACCACTTACCCAAACCATGCCTCCCTGAACAATTGGGTATTTAATATTGAAAAGATTTTTTATAATATCTCCCATATACATTATTCAGAAAATCCGACTCTAAAATCTAAATTATAAGTTATGTTAAAGGGCACTCTTCTGTTCATATCTACAGCAGGTGTCCATCCTTTTATATTTTCAAAATAAGATATTAATCGCCTACTTAAATTATATGGAATATTAGTTGGAATATGAACATTTGTAATATTACCATCAATATCAATGTCAAAATTTAGGAGAATTATACCATTAACTTGAAATCTAATTCTATTGTGAATATCTTTGATTCTTTCCCAAAATTTATCCAAGTATCCTCCATTAAAAGATGGGGCTTTGTAGGTTATTAAATCTGCATCAATTTTTTGACCTGTTTCATCATAGAAAACATTTTTTATCAATTTTCCATCGCTGTAGTATTGTTTTGTGGCCAGTAATCCATTAAAATGATAATATTTCCAAATTCCAACTTTAACTCCATTTCTATATATACCCTCAGCATTAATTTGTTTGTTATAAAACCAGGATTTATAGTTACCTGTTAATTCAGAATTATTATCAAAAGACTTAACTACTGACAAATCCCCTTTCACAGAAAAAGAATAACTAATTCCAATTGGTTTTACTCTTTTTTTTGATTTAAAAAACCTCTTTTCTTTCAACTTCCCTCCGTTATAATACCTTGTGTGTTCCCAAACACTATCTTTCTTAACTATAGTTTCTACAGAGAAAGCATTGTTTTTTTTTACAATATTTCCTTTGTGATCCAAATAATTAACAATTGAATCTTGTGCACTTAGTTGAAAAGCAAAAAGAACTAGTAAAGCCAATATTTTCTTTTTCATATATATTTTTATTAAGAAATAACTCCAGATCCTAATAATTCTTCATTTTTGTACCAAGCCACAAATTGACCTTCTTGAATCGCAGATTGAGGATTTTGAAATTCTACAAATATTCCGTTTTCTACTTTATGTAAGATAGCTTTCTCTAAGGGTTGACGATAACGAATTCTAGCCTCAACATCTAAAGATTCATAATTTTTTAGCTTGAGATCTTCACGAATCCAGTGTTCTTCTTCATTAGAAACAAATAAAACATTTCGATGCAATCCTTTGTGATGTTTGCCTTCACCCACATATATAATATTATCTTGGACATCAGTTTCTATAACAAATAAAGGTTCCTTAGTTCCACCAACAGCAAGACCCTTTCTTTGTCCTTTCGTAAAATAATGAGCACCTTGATGTATTCCAACAACTTTACCATCTTTTTTATTGTATTGATATTTAGTTGCAAAAAAATCTAACTCTTCTTCTTTAGAATTAAAATTTGGATGTTCTCTTTGATAAATTTCTGCAGTACTATCAATTTGAATAATATCTCCTTTTCTCGATTGAAGTTTTTGTTGTAAAAATTCTGGTAAACGAACTTTGCCTATAAAACATAAACCCTGAGAATCTTTTTTCTCTGCAGTAATTAAATTTGCTTTTTTTGCTATTTTTCTTACTTCTGGCTTTGTTAGTTCTCCAATAGGAAAAAGGGCTTTAGATAACTGATTTTGTGATAATTGACACAAAAAATAAGATTGATCTTTATTAATATCTTTTCCTGCTAATAGTTTATAAATAGATTTACCGTTTATAATTTCCTCAGCTTTTCTACAATAGTGGCCAGTAGCAACATAATCTGCCCCTAAATCTAGAGCAATTTTCATAAAAACATCAAATTTTATTTCTCTGTTGCATAAAATGTCAGGATTTGGAGTTCTCCCCTTTTCATATTCATCAAACATATAATCTACAATGCGTTCTTTATATTGTTCGCTTAAATCTACTACCTGAAAAGGAATATTTAATTTTTCGGCAACAATTAATGCATCATTACTATCCTCTAGCCAGGGACATTCGTTTGAAATAGTTACAGAATCATCATGCCAATTTTTCATAAAAAGACCAATAACATCATACCCTTGTTTTTTTAACAAATAGGCAGTAACACTACTATCTACACCACCAGAAAGTCCTACTATTACTCGTTTCATGGATTAAAATCTAAATTGCCAACAAACTTACAAAAATGCTGTTGAACTTTATTTAGAAAAAATATATAGTTAATAAATACTTAATGTGTATGGGTTAATTTTTATTAATAACGTTCTTGTTAAATTTATTTCCTTCTTTTTTTTCTTTTTTGGATACTTTTTTTCCTCCGATATAGAATTCCCATTTCCCTATCCTTTTACCATCTTTATAAATGCCTTCTTCTTTTAAATCTCCATTTAATTCAAAATACATGCCTTTTCCATGAAGAATGTCATTCTCATAATTAACTTTTTCTATTAAAACTTCTTGGTCTGAAAATTTTTTGGATATACCATTTTTCATTCCGTTACTATATTGAGTAATTTCTAAAATATTCCCGTTTTTGTAATAATTTCTCAATTCACCTTCTAATTTTCCATTTTCATAAAACTCTTCAGAGAATATAGCGCCATTAGGAAAAAAATAAACCCACTTCCCTATTCTATTTTTATTAATCATGGTACCTTTAGTTCTTAATTTACCATCTAAATTATAATAACTAACTTTTGCAGTATCCGAAATTATAGAAAACTCTTTTATGATTACAGGATATCTTGAGGTAGTAATGTCATAATATTTAAAAACCCCCACCTCTTTACCATTTAGAAATGATCCTACATAACGAATTCGCTTATTTGAATAGTATTTTTTCCATAAGCCGGTTCTTTTATTGTCTTTTGTATACTGATTGATACCTTGAGCGTTCAGTTCAGTAAATCCAAAATAAAAAGAAATAAAAAAAATTACTACACTGATTATTTTAATGTTTAGGAGCCAGCAATATTTCATAAAGTAAATATACAGAATTGATTTTTTTCTATGAATATGACTAGATACATAAATTAATTTAAAGAAATATTCAATTAAGTAATAGAAGTACATTTAACTATTTATACTATAATTCTTAATTAGAATTTAGAAATAACAATATTTATAAACTCCTCTATTTTTAATAAGTTACTTTTCAACTTCTTTCAAAAACATTAAAAAAGGACTCAGTAAATCTAAGTAATTGAGTATTTTTGTTTTTTTGAACTCAACGACTAAAAATGAATATTACTCAATTAAATGCCATTTCCCCTATAGATGGGAGATATCGAAATAAAATAGCTCAATTATCGAATTATTTTTCGGAAGAAGCATTAATAAAATATAGGGTTTTGGTTGAAATAGAATATTTTATTTCATTATGTGAAATTCCACTTCCACAACTTCAAGGTTTTGATGAAAAAATTTTTCCAGAACTAAAAAAAGTTTATGAGAATTTTTCTTCCGAAGATGCTCAAAAAATTAAAGATATTGAGAAAATAACTAATCATGACGTAAAAGCTGTTGAATATTTTATTAAGGAAAAATTTGACCTTTTGGGCTTGGAAGAATTCAAAGAATTTATTCATTTTGGATTAACATCTCAAGACATAAACAACACAGCAATACCACTATCAATAAAAGATGCCATCAACAAAGTTTATTCTGAGGAATTAAATAAGGTTATAAATAAACTAAAAAGTCTTTCAAAAGAGTGGGCAGAGATTTCAATGTTAGCAAGAACTCACGGTCAACCTGCATCACCTACTCGATTAGGGAAAGAAATTCAAGTATTTATTGTAAGAATAGAGGAACAATTAAAGTTTATCTATCAAATTCCCAATGCTGCTAAATTTGGAGGTGCTACCGGAAACTTTAATGCACACAAAGTTGCCTATCCATCAATTGATTGGCAGGGGTTTGGAGCTAATTTTGTAAATAACAAATTAGGATTATATCACTCTTTTCCCACAACTCAAATTGAACACTATGACCATATGGCATCTCTATTTGATGGATTAAAAAGAATTAATACCATACTAATTGATTTAGACAGAGATATATGGACATATGTGGCAATGGATTATTTTAAGCAAAAGATTAAAAAAGGAGAAATAGGTTCGTCTGCAATGCCCCACAAAGTAAATCCGATAGATTTTGAAAATTCTGAAGGTAATTTAGGAATTGCAAATGCAATTTTTGAGCACCTTTCTAGAAAACTTCCTGTATCTAGAATGCAACGTGATTTAACGGATAGTACTGTATTAAGAAATGTAGGTGTTCCATTTGGTCATACTCTGATTGCATTTACTTCAACATTAAAAGGTTTAAATAAGTTATTATTAAATGAAAGTAAATTTCAAGAAGAATTAAATAATAACTGGGCAGTGGTTGCTGAGGCAATTCAAACAATTTTGAGACGGGAAGGCTATCCAAATCCTTATGAAGCTCTTAAAGGTCTTACAAGAACCAATGAAAATATAAATCAAGTTTCTATTGGTAATTTTATAGAAAATTTAGATGTTTCTGATGAAATTAAAAAAGAATTAAAATTAATAACACCCTCAAATTATACTGGAATTTAATGCAGATTTATTATACTTATAAAATTTCATCCATTCTCGCTATTGTAATTATAGTTTTGTTTCTATTATCGTGTAATTCTGAAAAAAATATCGATGCTGAAAGGTTTAAGTTAGGTGTCTTTGAAATTCCTGCTGGTAAAGGATATAGTAAAACTACAATTAAAAGAATTGATAGTCTTCAAATCGAGGAATACATAAAATTTACAGAAATAACAAGGGATTCAGGAGTTTTTAAAACAGAGAATAAAATTATTGATACGCTATACATAAAATGGAAAAATAATTTTTTTTACACGTTAAAAATGAAGTCTCCAAAAACCGAATTAGATAAAGATCCTATTTTTGTGCAAATAAATAAAATCACCAAAAATTCCTATGACTTTACTGCCAAAATTGGATTTTCAGAATTTAAACAAAAAGGCACTCTACATATAAAAGAATAATTTATGGAATTATTTTTTCAAATAGATACTTGGATAGCACTTTTAACGCTAACTTTTTTAGAAATTATTTTGGGTATAGATAATATTATATTTATCTCAATTTCAGCAAATAAATTACCTAAAAATCAACAAAAGAAAGCTACATTAATAGGTTTATCCTTAGCAATGATTACTCGTATTCTGTTGCTTTTCAGTGTATCTTATTTAATTGCATTAAAAGAACCTTTTTGGTCTATAAATACCTCATGGCTTAATGCTGGGTTTACTGGACAAAGTTTAATTCTATTTCTAGGTGGATTATTCCTATTGTATAAGAGTACTAAAGAAATTCATCATAAAATGGAACAAACTTCAATTAATGATAATGCCAGTATACCAAAGAAAAACAGTACATTTACTAACATCATCATACAAATAATTTTAATTGATATAGTTTTCTCTTTTGATTCAATTCTTACTGCTGTTGGTATGACAAATGGCATAGATGGTGCACTACAAATTATGGTAATCGCAGTACTAATTTCTATGTTAATTATGATGGTTTTTGCAAATACTGTTAGTAAATTTGTAAATGATAACCCAACAATTCAAATGCTAGCCCTCTCTTTCTTAATACTAATTGGTTTTATGCTAATCGCAGAAGGAGCACATTTGTCTCATTTAGAGATCTTTAAAAAATCTGTAGGTGTTATTCCAAAAGGATACTTATACTTTGCTATTGCTTTCTCTTTAGGTGTTGAAGTGTTAAATATGAAAATTAGAAAAACTAGGAAATCATAAAAAAAATTAGAAGACATAGCATTTCATTACTGGTAATCCTGTTATTTTTACCTGCTAGTATTCAATTGGTTCATTCGTTTGAAGTACACGAAAATATTTTTTGTACTTCTGAAAATGAAAATCATTTTCACCAAAAAGAATTTAAATGCGAATTATGTCTCTTACAAGCAAAGTCAAATGCTATTCTTCTAAAAGAATTTTTATTTTTTTTAAATATTGATACTAATATTAAAAACAATAAAAATTATCAATATCTTTTAAATCATCAGCAATTATCTTTTTCATTAAGAGGCCCTCCTTATTTTAACTTTTTGTAAAGTACCCAATTAAAAGTTAAAAAATTAAAGTAATGTCAAAAAAATATTTTTTGTCTTATTTATTATTGTTCATTTGTAACTCAATAATAAGTCAAAATTGCAATCTATTATTTAAAGGTGTAATCACAGATTTTCACGATGGAACACCAATTTCAGGAGCCTACATAAGAATAGAAGGCTCTGAATTATTTGGCATATCAGATAGTGAAGGAAATTTTTTTATTAAAAATATCTGTACTCCTGAAATTAAGGCAATTGTATCTCATGTGTCATGTGAATCAAAACTTGTTTCTGTGAATTTAAATATTAAGACTTTTACAGATATTCAACTAGAACATCATATTGAGGAATTAACTGAGGTAAGCATCACAACAAAAACTAACAAAAAAAATAAAACTGTTCAAGAATCATTTATTAAAAATGAAATCCTTGAAAAATTTAGTTCTTTAAGTTTAGGTGATGCTATCAAAGAAATCTCTGGTATATCGTCTATAAATACTGGAAATTCTATTGTAAAACCAGTTATTAATGGCTTACATAGCAGTAGGGTTTTAATTATGACTAACAATGTTAGGTTACAAGATCAAGAATGGGGAATAGAACATGCTCCAAATATTGATATTAATTCTGCGGGTAGTGTGAGTTTAATTAAAGGAGCCAACGCTTTAGAGTATGGTGGTGATGCAATTGGAGGAGTAATCATCGTAAATCCTATTAGAGTTTTTGCTAAAGATTCACTTTTTGGAAAAACTATTATTAATAGTCAAAGTAATTCGAAAGGATATGGTTTTAACTCTACTTTTACAAAAACATCTAATAATGGCTGGTATGTTAGTGGTCAAACATCGTACAAAAAATTCGGAGATTTCAACTCTCCTGATTACATATTAACCAATACAGGTAGTGAATCTAGAGCTTTTTCATTATTTACAGGAAGAAAAGAATTTGAACAAGGATATGAATTTTATTACAGTTACTTAAAAAATAAAATTGGTATTTTAAGATCTTCACATATAGGAAATGTTGAAGATTTAGTAGATGCTATAAATTCTAATCAACCTAGAATAATTAATCCCTTTAGTTATGATATTAGTGCTCCAAGACAGGAGGTTACTCACCAAATTTTTAAAGGAAAGTATTTTAAGAGGTTTAAAGAATTGGGTAAACTAGATATTCAATATGATTATCAAAACAATCATAGATTTGAATTTGACATTAGAAGAGGTGATGATAGAAATGTTGCTGCAATAGATCTAGAGCTTCAAAGTC
>CALKFR010000037.1 GCA_938084555.1 uncultured Flavobacteriaceae bacterium
TTGAAGATGAAAAAGTTAAAATAAAGACAATCCCTCTTCACCATAGAATTTACACTAATGGTTTCCTTTTTACGGAAAAAGAAAAGCCCAGAAAACTAGATATAAATGCCATCAAAGAAGTTCAGGAAATTGAAACATGCGATTACAACAATTTAAAAGCAGGAAAAGATTTCGTTTTAAAATCTAATGAAGTTATTCAAAACTCACTACTTACGCTAGATCCAGAGCCATCATTGAGTTATGCTTTTTGTAGCGACACCTCTTACAAACCTGATATCATAGAAATTTTTAAGGAAGCTCACTTATTATATCATGAGGCTACTTTTTTATCTGATAAAGAGGATTTAGCAAAGAAAACTAGACATTCTACAGCAGAGCAAGCTGCCTTAATAGCTAAAAAAGCGAATGTTAAAAAGTTAATTATTGGACACTATTCTAGCCGCTACAAAGACATTTCTTTATTTAAAAAAGAAGCAGAAAAAGTTTTTAATAATGTAATTCTAGCGGAAACTGGAAAGGTTATATCTATATAATAAAACCATAAGAAATTATATGTTTTATTATTTTTTCTTGATTTCAAAAATGCTATCCTTATAAGAAAAAGTTGAGTCTATTTTATTCTCTAAACTTTTACTTTCAATTGAAATACTATTTTTATCCGTAGGAATATCAATCATTTCGTCAATAAAGAAAAAAGTATAAAAAATATAAATAATCACTGTGATTAAAGTAACTCTTAGTAATCTTGTTTTCATAATTAGAGGGTTTTAATATTGATTTGTAGATAATAAAACCAAAGTACATGCAATTTCTGTCTTAATCCCATTTTGATTTAAAATATCTTGAAATTCTTTATTCTCTGTACCTGGATTAAAAATTACCCTATCTGGATTTATATCTACCACATAATTGTAAAAATTAATCTGATTGGTTGGACTTAGATATAAAGTAACGGTATCAATATTTTTAAATATTTTTTTTTCGATGCCAACATTTACATTAGAAATAAGTCCCTTCTTGAAGCCTATAGCTTTGACTTCATGGTTATTATCTACTAATTTATGAATTACTTTATTTGAATATCTTTCTTCTTTTAATGAAGCACCAAGAACTAATGTTTTTTTTTCCATTTTATGATATTACCATCGAACTACAACACTTCCCCAAGTAAAACCACTACCAAAGGCCGCTAAAACTACCAAATCACCATCATTAATTTTACCTTTTTCCCAAGCCTCTGTTAATGCTATTATTACTGAAGCTGCAGTAGTGTTACCATACTTCATAATATTATTATAAACTTGATTATCATTCAAATGAAATTTGCGTTGAATAAATTGTGCTATTCTTAAGTTTGCTTGATGAGGAATTAACATATTTATATCTTCTTTTTGAAGACCATTAGCTTCTAAACCTTCAATGATTGCCTCAGAAAACCTAACCACAGCATTTTTAAAAACAAACTGTCCGTTCATATAAGGATAATAAGACTCATCATCCGGATTGTTTTCTGCAATAATTTCAGGAATCCAACGACTTGTAGACGGGCCTTCCAATGCCAATTCCTTAGCATGTTTACCCTCAGAATGTAGATGAGAAGATAAAATTCCTTTTCCTTCCTCTTCACTTCTTGATAGTACTGCAGCTCCTGCTCCATCTCCAAATATAACAGTTACATTTCTACCTCTAGTTGAACGTTCTAGAGCTCCGGAATGATTTTCTGAACCAATTACTAAAATATTTTTATACATTCCTGTTTTTATAAACTGATCTGCAACAGATAACGAGTAAATAAAACCAGAACATTGATTTCTAACATCCAAAGCACCAATTGTTGGCATATCTAACATATCTTGAACTCTAACTCCTCCACCAGGAAAATACATGTCTGGACTTAATGTAGCAAAGACTATAAAATCAATATCATCTTTAGTTAGATTAGCTCTTTCAATGGCAATTTTAGCGGCTTTTACAGCCATTGTTGAGGTTGTTTCTCCAGTAGCAGGATCTATCCACCTTCGCTCCTTAATCCCTGTTCTCTCCTGAATCCATTCATCACTTGTATCCATCCATTGTTTCAAATCATCATTTGTTACCACATTTTCAGGCACAAAATACCCTAATCCGGTAATTTTAGAATTGTACATAAATAAGGTTTAATTTATTGTTATTAGTGATTTATAAAGATAGTAAAAATACTTCTTTAAACTAAGATGACTTGCGTAAGAGATTCTGTTTACTCTGTCATCTTGTCATAATAATACCTTTGGTATTTTTTTTGACATATGTTATGAAATAATTAAAAATTTAAATTACATAATTATGAGTAAAGGAAATATTAATGTATCGGTAGAAAACATCTTTCCATTAATTAAAAAGTTCTTGTATTCTGATCACGAAATATTTTTACGTGAACTTATATCTAACGGAACAGATGCAACCTCTAAATTAAAACACCTAATATCTATTGGTGAAGCAAAAATAGAATTGGGAGATGCAAAAATTGAAATTAGTTTAGATAAAGAAGCAAAAACACTTAGTATAAAAGATCAAGGTATAGGAATGACAGCAGAGGAGGTTGAAAAATATATTAACCAAATTGCATTTTCTGGTGCTGAAGAATTTTTAGATAAATATAAAGATAATGAGGCTGGAATTATAGGTCATTTTGGACTAGGTTTCTACTCTGCTTTTATGGTAGCTGACAAAGTTGATATTATCACCAAATCTTTTAAAGATGAACCAGCAGCGCACTGGTCTTGTGATGGGTCTCCAGAATATACACTGGTTGAACACGAAAAATCTGATCGAGGAACAGAAATAATTTTACATATTGCAGAAGACTCTACAGAGTTCCTAGAAGAATCTAAAATTTCGGAACTTTTAAACAAGTACAATCGTTTTAACCAAGTACCTATTAAA
>CALKFR010000038.1 GCA_938084555.1 uncultured Flavobacteriaceae bacterium
CAAAAAAATGGCGTAAATAAAATAAGAACGGTAAATAATTCTAAACGCCCAATCAACATTAGAAAAGAACAGAACCATTTGGCACCAGCAGAGAGGTGTGCAAAATTATCTACAGGGCTTACAGAACCAATTGCTGGTCCAATATTTCCTAAAGAAGAGGCTGCAGCTCCCAAGGCTGAGGTAAAATCTAAACCTAGAAAAGTAAGCACTACAGAAGAAATCATGAAAATTAGCATGTAAATTACAAAGAAAGAAAGAATGTTAAACACAATGGTTTGACTCACTGCTTTTTCATTGTATCGAACAGGAATAATAGCATTAGGATGCAAGGTTTTTTTAAATTCTAAAAAACTATTTTTTAACATCACAATATGTCGAACAATTTTAATACCACCACTAGTAGATCCTGCAGAACCTCCTACAAAGAATAAGGCAAAGAAAATGCCTGTTGCAAAGAAACTCCACATGGTAAAATCTGCGCTAACAAAACCGGTGGTAGTAATTATGGAAGTAACTTGAAAAAGTGCATGTCTGATGGCACTTTCTGTAGCTCCAAAAACTTTTGGATGTGCTACAGATGTTTGTAAAGTTTCATCTTGAAAGCATAAAATAATTACTGCTACAAGTGCAGTCATACTCAAAATACCAAAAAAGTAATATCTAAATTCCTCGCTCTGAACCACTTTACGAACTTTTCCTTTTAAAGCAAAATAAGTGAGTACGAAATTAGTTCCCGCTACAAACATAAATAGGATAATAACATACTGTACCATGGGCATCGCATTCCAATACGATAAACTTGCATTTTTTGTTGAAAAACCCCCTGTACTTACTGTTGCCATGGCATGATTAATAGCATCAAACCAAGTCATACCTGCGATTTTGAGGAGAAAGAATTCTGCAAAGGTAAGTGTAACATAAATTAACCAAAGACGTTTTGCAGTATCTGTAATTCTTGGATGTAATTTATCAGCTGAAGGACCAGGGGCTTCTGCCATAAATAATTGCATCCCTCCAATACCTAGTAAAGGAAGTATAGCGATGGTAAGAACAATGATTCCCATACCGCCAATCCAGTGGGTAGCACTTCGCCAAAATAAAATCCCTTTGGGCATGGATTCTATGTCTGTTAAAATTGAAGATCCTGTGGTAGAGTATCCTGATAGGGTCTCAAAAAAAGCATTAGTTATCGATGGAATTGTTCCTGTAAATAAATAAGGAAGCATTCCTGTAAACGATAAGGTAAGCCATCCTAAAGTTACAATTAGGTACCCTTCTTTTTTATGGATGGTAGTTGAGCTGGGTTTGTTAAAAAAATAAAGAATAAGCCCAATAAATACTGTAATAATTCCCGCATTTAATATGCCCATTTGAGCTTCTTCTTGATGGTATATGCTAAAAGGAATAGCTATAAACATAAAGACACCATTAAGAACTGCAGTGAGTCCTAAAAATCTGTAAATTATTTTAAGATTAAGACTCCCCATCGTTATCGGAATAAGTCTTCTACAATATGGATGGCTTCAGGTAAGCAAAAAACAATAACTTTATCTCCGCTAAGTACCTGAAAATCACCATCTGAAATTAAGGCTTTTCCATCTCTAATGATGCCCCCAAAAACGGCATCTCTTGGAAAATTTAATTCCTTGATAATGTTCTGGGTTACTTTAGCACCTGATAAAACCTCAAATTCAAAAACTTCAGCATCAATATTATGAAGATTGGCTAAGGCAAGAATTTCACCTTTTCTAATATGCCTAAAAATACTACTTGCGGCAATTAATTTTTTATTGATAAGTGTATTAATTCCAATGGTTTGAGAAATATTGATATAGTCCATATTTTCTACCAAAGCAATGGTTTTCTTAACGCCTTTAGATTTAGCAACTAGACAAGACATGATATTGGTTTCAGAATCTCCAGTAACGGCAACAAAAGCATCCATTTCTCTGATGTTTTCTTCTTCTAATAATTCGATATCTCTACCATCTCCGTTTATGAGTAGGGTCTCATTTAGTTCTTCAGCAAGAGATAATGATTTTTCTCGTTGTTTTTCAATGAGGGTAACTTTAAAGTTTTCATTACAAAGATTTCTAGCGGTTTTTGATCCAATAGAACTACCACCCAAAATCATGACATTTTTTATTTTCAAATGTTCTTTACCTACTATAGGGTACAATTTATCAACACTATAATGAGGAACAGAAAAATACACCTGATCATTTAATTTAAATTCGGTATCTCCTCTTGGGATGATGGTTTGAGATACCCCTTCTCGTTTAATGGCTATGATAATAAAATCTACAGATGAAAACGTAGCTCTAGCTTCTTTTACTGTGGTATTTAAAAGCGGAGATTTGTAATCTAGCGTAGTTCCCATAACATTAAACAAACCGTTTTCAAAAGTAACCGTATCATTAAATGAAGATTGGTTGAGCAACATTTTTATTTCATCTGCAGCTAATTCCTCTGGAGAGATCATATAATCTAATCCAAATTTCTTAAAATCAATATGCTCATTTTTAAGAAATTCAGGATTATCTATTCTGGCTATAGTTTTCTTAGCTCCTAAAGATTTTCCTATCACTGAAATGGTAAAATTTGTATTCTGAGATTCTGTTACAGCTAATAAAATATCTGTAGATTCTATACCAATTTCTTTGAGTAGTTTTATCGATGTAGCATCTCCTTTTTTTGTGATGACATCAAGGTGATTATTAATGTAATTTAGCTTTTCTCCATCAAAATCAATGACATACGTATCTTGTGATTCGTAAGATAATAGCTTTGCTAAATGAAACCCGACGTCTCCAGCACCTGCGATAATAATTTTCATAAATCGTAAGAAATATCTTACAAAGATATAAAACTTAATATAGTGGAGCCTATAATACGCATCGATATTCATTTTAAACGTGTTTTGTATCTTTAGAAAAAAGTTGTTAAATGAAAAAATTAACCATTAAATCATGGGCTATAGATGATAGACCCAGAGAAAAATTAATGAGTAAAGGAGCTTCTGTTTTAAGTTCTGCAGAACTTCTTGCGATATTAATTAGTTCAGGAAATAAACAAGAAAGTGCTGTAGACTTGTCTAAAAGAATATTAGAATCTGTACAGTACAACATTCATGAATTGGCCAAGCTATCCTTAAAAAAATTAACAGCATTTCATGGTATTGGTCCTGCAAAAGCCATAACCATAGTAACAGCTCTAGAACTTGGAAAGAGAAGGCAACTAGAAACTTTTATAAAAAAGCCTAAAATTAATAGTAGCCAAGAGGTGTTCTCCATGATGCAACCTTTAATTGGAATACTAGCCCATGAAGAGTTTTGGGTGCTTTATTTAAATAATGCTAACGAAGTGCTTTCTAAACATCAATTGAGTAAGGGAGGGATAACTTCAACATCGGTAGATGTAAGACTTTTATTTAAGAAAGCTATTGAATTTTCTGCTGTGGCTGTTGTCATATGCCATAATCATCCCTCGGGTTCTATAAATCCGAGTAGAGAGGATAAAGTAATCACTAAGAAAATTAAAAATGGAGGAGTAAGTTTAGACATTAAACTCTTAGATCATTTAATAATTACTGAAAAGTCTTATTTTAGCTTTGCCGATAATGGTGAAATTTAAACCTCGATTTTTGTTTTGATACTTGTCTATACGCATAAGATTACCCCACGAGTTCGGTATATCTTTAAGCATATTTTTACTCGAGTTTTGCTTGTTCCTGTGTCTTTTACAACTAAGGTTGAAGATTTTGTTGCCCATAATGGGCCAAAAATGAGTTATACTAAGATTCCACTTGGAAATGAATTTTTTGTAAAAAGTAATGAATTGTTGTTTGAGCAGGGGATAAATGACCTAGAAATCACCATTTCATCATGGGATGAAACTCCATGTTTTTTTAGCGGAGGACCTCATTCTAGTATACCATTTGATATTTTTGCAGCAAGTTTTTATTTAATTTCTAGATATGAGGAGTATTTACCTCATGTAAAGGATATCCATGAACGGTTTACAGCAGAGCAAAGCTTGGCCTATAATTTTAAATTTTTAGAAAAACCTGTTGTAGATATATGGGTAACGAAATTAAAAGCTATTTTAAAAAAACGTTTCCCAGAATATCATTTTCCAGATCGTAAGTTTCGCTACATTTCTACGATAGATGTAGATAATGCTTTTGCATATAAGTATAAGAGCTTTGTAAGAACCTTTGGGGCTTTTATCTCAGATTTTTTTAAGTTACAAATAAGGAGTTTTTGGAGTAGGTTATTGGTAATTTTAAGGATTAGAAAAGACCCCAACAATACCTTTGAACAAATCTTAACTTTAAGTAAAACATATAATGTAGACCTTGTTTTTTTCTTCCTTATTGGAGATTATACCACATTTGATACTAATATATCAACCACCAAAAGACAATTTAGATTATTAATTAAGCATATTGCAGATTATGCTGGTGTTGGGCTTCATCCTTCTTATTTTACGATGAAGAATAGTGAGATGTTAAAAAAAGAAAAAGAACGCTTAGAATCGATTACAAATATCCCTACAACCATTTCTAGGCAACATTTTTTGCGCTTTAGTTTACCGGAAACCTATCAGAATTTGATAGATTTAGAAATTGAAGAAGATTATTCTATGGGTTATGCGAGTCATGTTGGATTTAGAGCAAGTACTTCCATTCCTTTTCACTTTTTTGATTTAGATTATGAAATACAAACCCCCTTGCTTATTTATCCTTTTGCGTTAATGGATACCACTTTAAACGATTATATGAGACTAACCCCTAAACAGTCTTTAGGAAGAATTAAAGATTTATTGAATGAGGTAAAAAATGTTAATGGAACTTTTATTACCCTATTTCATAATGAAAGTCTTAGTGGATACCTTCGATGGAATGGATGGCAAAAAGTCTATGAAAAGATGCAAAAATTAATTCACACCCATGGCAATTAAATACATTCATAGAGAACATTTAGATGAAGAGAAATACAACCAGTGTATAGAGACTTCAATTCAGTCTAAAATTTATGCGTTCTCTTGGTATTTAGATATTGTATGTGATCAATGGTCTGTTCTTGTCTTAGATGATTATGAGGCGGTTATGCCGGTTCCTTTTAGAAAGAAGTATCTGATTCAATATGTTCACCCTCCGCTTTGGATTTTGCAATTGGGGATTTTTTCAAAGCGTGATTATATTCAATCTGATTTTATTTCAGTAATTCAAAAAAGATTTCGATTTATTGAACTTCGATTAAACGTCAAGAATTTATTTGATACAGAGAATTCAAATTTTCTTGAAAAACAATTTCAAGAATTAGAGTTAACTACAGGATATGACAATATTAAAAAAGGGTATCAAAGTGATCGTAAAAAAGATTTAAAAAGAGCCGAAAAATCTGAGTTAAGAATAGAATGGGGTGGAAGCCCTTTTGATCTCATTACTCTTTTTCAAAATAATGTTGGAAAGAGAACCCCTGAAATAAAAGAACAAGATTATCAAAATTTAGAAACTTTAATTAATTTTTGTTTAATGAAAGATTGTGGAGAACTGTGTTTTGTATATCAAGGTGAAAAGTTGGTTGCTGCTGCATTCTTCTTAAAATATCAAGAGACTTCAACGATTTTGTGCTCTTCAACAGATTTTTCTAATCGAAAAAATGGAGCAAATACATTTTTGATAGACCAAGCCATTCAGCGCTATGTAAATGCATATAAAACGTTTAGTTTTGGAGGATCGTCTATGCAATCAGTAGCCAAGTATTTTTTTAGTTTTGGAGCTCAAGAAAAGACATATCCAATGTTGATGAAACGCCCTAAATTTCTTTAGACTGTATTTTTACAGTAAACAGTTTGTTGGGCTGAATTGGGAAATCGATAGATTTACTCTCTAGTTCTTCAGGATAATAAATAGCACATAATGAGTTAGAAACATGATATAAGTTTGCATGTTTCTCTTTTGGTAGACCATCTAAAATTCCTGCCAATACATCGAAACGTACTTTTTCTGGATTTGATGCATAATCATGCCAAACAACAACAGATTCTTTGTGAACTAAATGAGAGAATACTTTTTCAGTATCATTTTTCACAAATTCGTATTTATGATTTCCATCGATAAAAATAAGATCAAACTTTTTACCTAATGCACCAAAATCATAAGTCAAAGTATTTCCAAAAAGATGGGTAATATTTTTTCTTTCTTTAGATAAAATTCCATGAAGGTCTGCATATTTTTGAGGAAGCCCCTCGGCCAAAATATCTTCTTCAGATAAATTGAGGGTAAAACATTCTTTAGCAGTCTCAGAAACGTTGATAACACTTTCACCTCGCCATGTGCCAATTTCAAAATATGAGCACTTGGGTATTTTTTTAGACAATGATTTTAATAAGATAATATCTGTTGGTAAAGAACCTCCACCTAAAAACGAATAATGATTTAACTCTGAGGGATTTTCAATGAGCTTTGAAATATCGACTGTTTGAAGTTGTAACAGGTTGTTTTGATACTTATTCAAGTAGTTTTTCCAATAGAATTCACTATCCGTAATCAGATTGATGAGACTCGGGTTTTTAAATAATAAACCAAGACCTCCTATAAGTTTTCGAATCTTATTCATAACGATTTTTTTTATAGAAATAAAGGAAACTCAACCAAGAAAAAACCCCGGTGAACCACATTAAAATTGCAGAGGTGATCGCTGCTCCTTTAATTCCATAGGTAGGAATTAAATAATAATTACTAATAATATTGATTAGAATTGCGATAGATATGATGTAATAATTGAACTTTATTTTACCAATAGAGGATAATAGATTTCCAAATAATCCTCGAAAGATATAGATGCCAGTAATCCCCAGAATTAAAATCAAGAAACTATCTGCATAGTTCGTATACTCTTCTCCAAAAATATTAAGAATTTGTTCTACAAAGATGTAACTAAAAAGAACGAGAAGAATACTTACAACTCCAAAAAACACCATATAATTCTTGATGTATTTATTGATATAATCTTTCTGATGAATTTTTTCGGTAAAAGTGACAAAATCTGTGGTGATAAATACTCGAGGTAAAAACAGAAGGCTAAAAGGTATGATAGAAACATAACGATAGTGTGTTACCGCAACTGGGTCATCTATTAGATAGCCAATCAAAATGATATCAATAAGTATAAGTAGTTGGGTAACTAAACTTGATAATCCACCAAAAAAACCATATTTCCAAAAAGAGAGGTTTGTAATTTCAAGGTTATTTTTTACACGTAGTTTTACCTTTAGTTTTTTGATAAAAAACAATGCTGTAAGCAGTGGTGAAAGAATTAAAGCAATGACATAACCCATGCCTTGATATTGGAAACTCAAACCAAAAATCAAACCCATAAGAAGTAAACTATACCAAAATTCTGTAAGCGCATACAAGCGATTTTTATGTTGTAACCTAAATTGTATTTTGATAATTTCAAGAATAAATACAGTCAAAATACTGAATGATAAAATTGAAATGTAAGTATAGGTTTTGTCAAACTGAAAAGGGATAAAATACCCGATTCCAACTACAGCCAAAATGATTGCGATGGAGGCTACAACTCCTTTATGAAGCACATAACTAAACAGTTGTTGTTTTTCATTTTCAGATGCTAATAAAGCACCGTATCTAATCAAACTTTGATGCAATCCAAAGCCACCAATTGGGATTATAAATTGAATAATACCATATGCAAATAGAATAACACCCAATTCCTTGGCTTCTATTAATTGCAGCGCAATCCAAGAACCTATAAATGAAAGTACTCTAGAGGCCAATGTAGAAAAAAGAACATAGGTCCCAGATCTATTTATAAAACCATTAATATATTCTTTAATTTGTGTCAAATTTATTTGTTTATGGCTTTAAGGTAAAGTTCAGAAAAGGAATCACAAATGATGTCTGAACTAAAATTATCCTTAGCAAACTGGTGCATTTTTTTACTTTTTGAAATGGGGTTGTTGTATATGTCTATGATTTTTTCCAAAAGTTGATTTTCGTTATTTTGTTCAATTAGAAATCCAAAATCTTCTGGAAAAAACTCACTAACACCTCCAACATTTGTTGAAATTACAGGAATCCCACATGAGAATGCCTCAAGTATTACACAAGGTAGATTTTCATAATTACTAAAAAGAACAAAAACATCTGATTGAGTTAATTTTTTTGGAATTTGTTCATGACTCAAATGATCTTTAAAATGGATTGTGTTTTTTTTGAAGTTTAAATCATCTAGTAGTTTGCTAAATTCTTCTTTTTTTCCACCAATAAAATTCCATTGAAAAGTATCTATGGTGTTTTCTAGTTGTTTGGCAACACGCAACATTCCAGATATATTTTTATGCTTATCTAATAGACTAGATATATGAGTAATTGTGAATTTTTTAGTTGTTTTTTTTACCGGTTTAAAAAGATGAGTATTCACTACATTTGGAACTATTTTATAGCTACCTTTTAATCCAGATTTTAGCATTGAGTTTTTTAAATCTGTACTTACAGGGCATATAAAACTTGCATTTTTTGCTATTTTTTTTGATAAAACACGTTCTATCCATGGCAATGATTTTTGCTCCTTCAAATGATAACCTGTCCAATGTTCTGAGATGATATATGGGAGGTGTTTTGTTTTTTTTAAATGAAGTGCAAATAGGCCAAAAGGGAATAACTTATTGAGATGTACTAGATCAAAACTTCCTATTTCTTTCAACAGTTTTTGGTATGCAAACCAAAATCTACATAATTTTAAAATGGGATTTTTACTGGGTTTTATGTACGCGATATAAGAATGAAAATTAGATGCTTTATGAACTTCAATACTAGATTTTGATAGCCCTGGTTTAGAAATAATATGCAATACACTAACCAGATGTTTACCACTTACAGCTTCCGCATGCCTCATAATGAAGTCTCCGTTTTTAGGCAAGACCCTAGAAGGGTACCAACCACACAAAAATAATATATGAAGCTTTTTTTTCAACAGTTATATCTTAAAAATCAAATATATAATAAGTTCAAACATTATTAACGTTAGATTATTATATTTACCTTATGAAAATACAACATGTTTTTTTTGATTTAGATCATACATTATGGGATTTTGAAAAAAACTCTGCGTTAACCTTTCAAGAAATCTTACCAGCCGCTGAGGTGTTTATAGCAATCGACTCTTTTTTAAATATATATATTCCAATTAATTTTAGCTATTGGAAAAAATACAGGGAAGAAAAAGTGACAAAAAAAGAACTTAAATACCTACGATTGAAAGAAACTTTTGATGCGTTAAAACTTTCTGTTTCAGATGAAGTAATACACCATCTTTCCAATGAATATATTGCCAAACTTCCTAACCATAACCATTTATTTGAGGGAACTTTAGAGATTCTAGAATATTTACAAAATAAATATCAACTTCATATCATTACAAACGGTTTTGAAGAAATTCAGACTAAGAAAATGAAAAAATCGGGCATTTATAATTTTTTTGATACTATTATTACTTCAGAATCGGTTGGCGTTAAAAAACCAAATAAGAAAGTTTTTGAATATGCATTAGAAAAAGTGAATGCAAATGCTTCTAATTGTATTATGATTGGAGATAACTTGGAGGCCGATATTGAGGGAGCCATGAATTGTGGAATTAAAGCTATTCATTTCAACTCAGAGCATTCAAATACAATTCCAAAAAATATTACCTCAATCCACAATCTATTAAATTTAAAAGAATATCTTTAAATTTTTAAAAAAAAATGACACAATTATTAAGCCTATGAATATTTATATAAAAAACGTAATGACAATTTTTAGTCTTTGTTTTTTAATTTCTTGTACTGATAATTTAAATTTTGATGAAATTAATTTAAATGTAGATCCAGTGCTTACCGTCCCTTTGGTTTATTTTGAATTGGATCAAAATGATTTTTTTGATAATACTACTGGTTTAGAAATACCATTAGTTACAGACACTTCAGATTTTAGAGTATTTAAATCGTCTGCTATTAGAAATGATTTAGTTAAAGCTGTTTTTGATTTTGAAATTGAAAATAGATTTGATAGGTCCTTTGAAATTAATATTATTTTTTACGATGGTAATGATAATATTACCCGAACCATTCCTAGTTTTAATATTGTTTCTCAAGATTTAAATTTTGTTGTGTCAGATTCTATTGAAATTGTAGCTTCCCCCGTATTTTTATCATCAAGAAAAGTTAAAGTTGAGGTGAAATTAAATCCATCATCCACACAAATTGATCCGAATGTTTACCAATTAATAAAGTTCAAATCTACTGGAACTTTTTATTTAAGTATTTAAAAAAATAATGAATAAATTAGTTTTACTTATATTTTTAATTTCTGCAATTTCAATAAAATCTCAACAGAAATTAGCTTTTTCTTTTGGCGAATCACCACAAACATTACTCTTAAATCCTGGCGCAGAAACAAATTTCAGAAGCCATTACGGAATTCCAATGTTATCTGACTTTTCTTTTGATATTGGACTTACTGGATTTAATCTGAATGACCTGTTTTCCAATGATTCTAGAGCTTTTAGAACCAGATTTGAACAAGTGTTAAATAAAATTAATTCAACAGATTATATGAGTTTTAATACTAAAGTAGATGTTTTAAATATTGGCTTTAGATTAAATAAAAAAACATACTTAAGTTTTGGTTTTTACGAAGAGCTAGATTTTATTGGCTATGCGCCCAAAGATTTTATAGAATTATTTTATTATGGAAATGAACCCTTTTTAAATCGTAATTTTTCTTTATCTCAAATTTCTTTGAAAGGAGATTTTCTTGGAGTTTTACATGCAGGAATATCAAAAAAGATTAGTGAGAAATTCAATTTTGGAGCTAGAATAAAAATTTACTCTTCGAGTATAAATATCGAATCCCTTAATAATTCTGGAACTTTTAGTTCATCAACGAGCAATGAGAATATCATTCGTCAATCCTTAAATAATTTAAACGGACAAGTTAGAACTTCTGGAATAGTAGATTCTGATGATGAGTTTATTGATTCACCAGGTGAATATTTTTCAAGAACATTTCTTGGAGGAAATTTAGGTCTAGGATTAGATGTTGGTCTCACATATCATTTTACATCTCAACTTGAATTTACAGGGAGTTTATTAGATATTGGTTTCATAAAGCACTCGAAAAACACTAAAAATTTTAACATCAACGGTAATTATACTTTAGATGGTTTAAATTTTGAATATGATACCTCTAGTCTCAGTAATTACTGGCAACAAGTTGAACAAGATTTTAGAGATAGAGTAATTACAGATGAAACTCAGGAGGCATATACTTCTTGGAGACCAATGAAAATTAATGCAGCTCTTAAATATAGTTTTGGTGAAAAACGTGAAAAAAGCTGTTATTCAAAAACTCACAAACAATATTATTATAATTCAGTAGGTTTTCAGATTCATAATACCATGAGACCCATAAAACCTCAATTTTCTTTTACTAGTTTTTATGAGGCTTCATTATCAAAAAAAATTCACACAAAGTTTACTCACACCATTAATGATTATTCTTCAACTATTTTTGGTGCTGCAACATCCCTTCAATTAGGAAAATTATATGTATTTGGAGGATTAGATAATATATTAGGCGTAGCTGATGTATCTACGGCCAATACTGTTGCTTTTAATTTTGGATTTAATATCGTAATAGATTAATTATGAAATATATATACTTTTTTCTTATACTTATTTTTTTGAGTTCTCCCACTTTTGGTCAAAAAAGTATTTCTTCAAATAAACAGTACGTAATTGTTAAAAGTACATTTGCTTTCTTAAAGCAGGTAGACCGTTACAAAGCCAATTCTTTTACAAAATTTTTATTTTCCAAAGCCGGTTATGAAGTGTATTTAGATAATGAAGAACTTCCGGAGGAATTGTATTATAATAAATGCAACGCTATGTATGTAGATGTAAAAGATAAATCTAACCTTTTTGCTACTAGAAACTATATAGAATTAATAGATTGTAATGGTAAATTGTTATTTACTTCAAAGTTAGGGACCAGTAAACTTAAAGACTTTGAGAGGTCTTATAGGCAATCCATTAGAAATGCTTTTTCTACAATTGAAAATTTAAATCTAATTTATGATTCTTTTTCTTCTCAAACGATCCTAGAAAAGAAACAAAAACCGAAGGAAACCCCCAGAGCTAAAGAGATCCCAACACCATCAGCAGTTGTTTCAAATGCAACTGTTGAAAAGCAAAAGAAAACTTCTAAAGATCTTTTATTGAATGCTCAGAAAAGCAAAAGAGGTTATCAGCTTATAAACTCTAATAACGAGCTAGTTTTTGAGATTCTTACTACGAGTAATAAAGATGTGTTTATTATAAAGAATAAAAACGGAGTAGTAATTAATAAAGGGACTCATTGGCTTATTGAATATTATGAGGAACAATTATTAATAACAATTGAGCTTCAAATCAAGTTTTAATACCCATATTTATCTCCCCATATTTTTTTTAGTTTTTGTCTAAACTGTTCCTCTCTCGAGTTTTCACCGGGTTCATATATTTTTGAATTGGAAATAGGTTCAGGTAAAAATTCTTCGTGTATAAAATTTCCATTATAATTATGAGCATATTTATAGTCTTTACCATAATTTAAGGCTTTCATTAATTGTGTAGGTGCATTTCTTAAGTGAAGTGGTATTGGTAAGTCTCCTGTTTTTTTTACAATTTCTTGAGCTTTATTTATAGCCATATACGAGGCATTACTTTTTGGAGAATTAGCAAGATATATTGCGCATTGACTTAAAATAATTCTAGATTCTGGATAGCCAATAACGCTAACTGCTTGAAATGTATTGTTTGCCAAAATCAATGCAGTAGGATTTGCATTTCCAATATCTTCCGAAGCGGCAATTACTAATCTTCTGGCTATAAATTTTACATCTTCACCGCCCTCTATCATTCTTGCAAGCCAATATACCGCACCATTTGGATCACTTCCTCTAATAGATTTTATAAAAGCAGAGGCAATGTCGTAGTGTTGATCACCAGTTTTATCATATCTAACCGTTGTTTTTTGAACTTTTTCTAGTACTAATTTGTTAGTGATGGTAATCTTATCTTCACTCCCTACCACCAATTCGAAAATATTTAATAATTTACGTGCATCACCCCCTGAAACTTGTAATAAAGCATCGGTTTCTTTCAGTTTAATCTCTTTTTTTAATAAAATAGCATCTTCTTTTATGGCTCTTTTTATTAGCAATATTAAATCGCTTTTGTCAAATGAGTTTAAGATATAAACTTGGCATCTAGACAACAATGCAGGAATTACCTCAAAACTTGGATTTTCGGTAGTTGCTCCGATTAGGGTTACCCATCCTTTCTCAACAGCGCCTAATAATGAGTCTTGTTGAGATTTACTAAAACGGTGTATTTCATCTATAAATAATATAGGATTTTTAGTTGTAAATAAACCACTACCTTTTTTAGCTCTGTCTATAATCTCTCTGACATCCTTAACTCCAGAACTGATAGCACTTAGTGTAAAAAAAGGGCGCTCAGATGTTGTTGCTATAATATTAGCTAAGGTAGTCTTGCCTATGCCAGGAGGTCCCCAAAAAATTATTGAAGGCAATATTCCTTGATTAATAAGAGGGGTTAAAATCCCTTTTTCACCAATTAAATGGCGCTGACTTATATAGTCTTCAAGTGTTTTAGGACGTATTCTTTCTGCCAAAGGTTCATTCATACCTATAAAAATACTAAAGATTTATGACAGAAGTTGTTAATTTAGTAATTGGATTTATTTTTGATAAAATTTACTTATGCAAAATAACAATGTTCTTAGTTATCATAAAAATGTACTCTATATTCCAATAGTTGCCATCCTACTGATATGGCTTATTTATTGGGTAGAAATTAAATTTGGGTATAATTTTAACAAATATGGAATTTTACCCAGAGAAATTAAAGGCCTCAGAGGTATTTTTTTATCACCATTCATACATAGTGATACCTCTCATCTTTCTAACAACTCAGTACCCTTGTTTGTATTGCTTGCCTCATTATTTTATTTTTACAAACAAATTGCTTTAAAAGTTCTTATTTATGGAACACTTTTATCAGGTTTAATTTGTTGGGCTATTGCTAGAGATTCTTATCATATAGGCGCAAGTGGAATTATTTATTTATTATTTAGTTTTATTTTTTTTAGTGGTATCATTAGAAAACACTATAGGCTCATAGCCATGTCTTTAGTTGTCATCTTTTTATATGGAAGTATGATTTGGTTTATACTCCCTTCAGAAGATAGAATTTCTTGGGAGGGGCATTTATCGGGATTTCTAGTAGGCCTAATGTTTTCTTATCTCTATAGAAAACAAGGAATTATAAAAGAGCAATATCAATTTTCAAAGTCTGAATTTGATTTATTATTTGATGAAAACGGTAATTTTTCTCCACCAAAGGTAGAGGAGGAGTTCAATGAAGACCTAGAGTAGCTTATTAGATTTTATTAAAAGATTACGATAATCTTTGACGAATGGATTCATACAAGAATGCACCACAAGCAACAGAAACATTTAATGAATCTATAGTTCCTAATAAAGGAAGTTTTGCGGTATAGTCTACAATTTTTAGAACAGATGGGTTAATTCCTCTGTGTTCAGAACCCATTACAATAGCAATAGGTTGTTTTAAATCTATAGCATAGATTAAGTCTTCTGTTTTTTCAGTAGCCGCAACAATTTTTATATCAGAGGCTTGTAATGTGTATATAGCATCTTTTATATGGTTAACTCTACAGATAGGAAGTTTAAAAGCTGCACCAGCAGAGGTTTTTATAGTTTCTGCGTTTATGGGAGCACTTCCGCTTTGTTGAATAATAATTCCATTAACTCCAGTACATTCTGCAGTTCGTATAATGGCCCCAAAATTTCTTACATCAGAAATTTGATCTAATAGTAAGAATAGAGGAGGGGTTGTTTTCTTTAAGCTAGCATCAATTAATTCTTCTAAATCTGCAAACTCTATTGGTGATATTTGAGCAACTGCACCCTGATGGTTTTTATTTTTAGAAAGCCTATCTAGTTTTTCTACGGGAACAAAACTTGTAGTAATTTTTTCTTTTTTGATACGTGTTTCTAATTCAAAAAACAAATTTCCTCTAAGTCCTTTCTGAAGGTATACTTTATTGAGTGTTGATCCACTATCAATAGCTTCAATAATAGCTCTTAAACCAAAAATTATTGTGTTTTCCATAGATGATGTAAAGGTATTATAAATATGTCTTTATATTAATACGCTTCGATAATATTTTCATAACGAAACTGCATAAAAAAACCTTCCAAAAATTAATTTGGAAGGTTTTAGATTTTATGTTAAATCTTATTTTACTAAGATTAAATGAAATCTTGTCTTATAAACAATTTAAAATTGTTAAAGATCCTGGTGATGGGTTAGCAGCAGATAGTAATAATGAACCATCTGGAGCATAAATTTGGAAAGAAACCTCACCTGGGTAAGAATCTCCTGTGTATTCCCAAGCAAAACCTTCAGTTCCAGCAGGAACATTTAAAGTTTCTGAAGAATCTGTCCAAGAACAACATGCCGGTCCTCCTGAATAAGAACTTAACATATCTATATAAACTACTTCATTAGCTCTTGGTCCACCATCAAAAGTAACTTTTATTCCGTCACCTTGCCATCCATCTCCGTAAGAATCTTGCATATCAACTACATAATCTCCAGGTTTTGGAGTACATAAGATAGCTGAAGTGTAAAAGAAAGGAGAAGAGAAGTAAGAACCTTGCAAACTTCCACTTGCTGAAGAAGCAGAGAATTCTCTACCATCAGTTAACTTAAGTGAAAAACGTATACCAAATACATCTCCTACACCATAGTTACTTCCAAGACCTAAAGCTGTTAATGATTCACCTAAGGTTACAGAAATTTCAGTAACAGGCAATCCTTTATCACCAATAGTGAAAGCACTAGCTGGTATAGTTTTTACCATAGCTTCTCCAGTTGCTTGACCACCTGAAACATATACATCTACTTCAGATAACAAAGCTCCATATTCTTCATCTTGTTCTTCAACAATAATTGAAAAAGCAGAGTTTAAATCTGAAAGATTGTAACTTCCTGAAGTTATTTCTAACTTTCTAAGAACAGCACCATATTGAACGCCGTCAAAGACTTGTTCAATAGTTTTATCATCACTCTCACAACTGCTTATCACAATAACTGAAAGTAGTAATAATACTATTTTATTTATTTGTTTTTTCATCTTTTATTATTTTTTAGTTATTAATTAGCAACTGGAAATCCTGGAGATGCTCCACCATTATCCCAAAATACTGGTTCAGTTACACCACTTTTTTGGCTAATATTAGAATTATTATTTGCATGGTTAGCAGGATAATAGAATGAACGGATAAATCCTCCTGGATTTGGCTCTATGTTAGGCTGTAACGTAGTTGGGTATCCAGTTCTTCTATAGAAATTATAAGCTCCTAAACCATTTCCGTATTGCGCTACAAAACTTTGCATTCCTAATACATTCATTACATCATCTGCAGCATCCCATTCTGCATCAACTCTAGCATAGAAATTATTAACTACAAAAGCTACACCACCGAAGTAGAAGTCCATGATACCATCAAATCTATCTGTTCTTGGCTTAAAGTTTAATACTTTATCCATAGACTTAGCGATACCATTAAACATTGCGTTTTTAGCTGCAACTTCGTCTCCACCTACTAATTCAGCTTCAGCAATTAAAAAGTCTTGCCAAGATGCTAATAAGATTGGAGTAATACCATTACCACCAAAACCATCACCATTTTGTTGACCACCGTAAGACCAGTCATCTAATTTACCACCAGCTGGATATACACCAGCTAATGTTCTTAAGAAACCATCTGGTGGAATACCATTGTCATTTCCATGATCTCTACCCCACCATCCTTGTGGGTTTGCACAAAATACATACCCAGCATAATGAGCAGGAGCATTTTGTAAACCACATTCTAACACCTCTTCGTCAGCAGGTGCTCCAGCAATACCTGGAGTTGGGTTCGTTTGTCTGTGGTAGTAGAACATAATACGTGGGTCAGCAATAAAATTACCACCAGAAATATCATATCCTCCATCAAATCCACCTCTCATGTAGTCCATTAAAGAGTTAGACATATAAGATCCACCACCTGTAGCAGTATAACTACTTCTATACCTTGGGTGACGAGAATCTGGTTGTACTGCTAAAGTTCCCCATTGGAATTGGAAATCATCAGCGTTACTAGTAATGTAATTTCCAGAAGCAACAATAGCATTAAAATTAGCTATTGCAGATCCATCAACATTTCTTGTATTCATGTACGCATTCATCTTTAACGTATTTGCAGCTTTAGTCCAAGCAGCCCAGTCTCCATCATAAAAAGGATCTACTTCAGTAGAAGTCCAAGCAGGCTCTCCAAGAGCATCGGCATTAAAGTTTGCAATTGCTGCATCAAGAAGACCTAACGCAACTGCATATACACTCTCTCCAGAATCAGATACTGGATTTAAGTTAGCAGCTCCCTCAAATGCTTCAGTATAAGGTACATCTCCAAAGAAATCTACTAAGGTCATCAAGATGTGAGCTTCGATAAACTGACCAATAGCTTTATGTTTAGTTAAACCAGCTTCATCAGCTAAAACATTCATTTCTCTAATATCCTGCATGATAGTTTGGTATGCAGAACTCCATCTTCCATTAAAACTACCTGGTTGGTATGCATTTGCATAATCTCTACCAAACATGTAATCTATTCTAGTTACTGCTCCAGCAGTATTTCCAAAGCTTTCTATCAAATATGCATATGATAATTGAATAGAATTCAGATAGAAATCTGGATCAGCATCTGCTGGTGCTAGGGCATTTGGATTTTGTGTCAAATCCAACTCTGTGGTCTCACACGAAGCAAAGAATAATCCTCCGCATAGAACCAACATTTTAATTAAATTGTTTATTTTTCTCATAATATATATTATTTGTTGTTAGAATGAAGCTTTAACAGAAAGTCCATATCTTCTTGAACTAGGTCCATTTAAATATTCAAAACCTCTACCATTACCAACACCTAATCCAGCTACGTTAGGATCAAAGTTAGTGTTTCCTGGCATGTTTGGCGCATGGAACCATAAGTTGTTACCTGATAAAGTTACACTTAAAGATCCGAATGGTGTTTTCTCTAACATATTTGAAGGAAGAGAATACCCAAGTGAAAGTTCTTGTAATCTAAATACAGTTGCATCGTATACACCTAATTCATCTGCTCCGTATAATACGTTAGAGAAATAGTATGTCGAGTTATTGATTTGAGTTGTATTTGTTTCTCCAGCTGGATTAACACCTGGAAGTATAAATGAATTTGCTCTATCTATACCTTCTTGATTTACAACACCTCTACCTAATAAGGTTTGAACTGTTTGAGAATACATGTCACCTCCTTGTGTCCAGTTAAATAAGAACGATAAATTGAAGTTCTTGTATCTTATAGAGTTACCCATATTTAAAACAAAATCAGGATTTGCATCTCCAATTACGTTATTGTAGTCACTACCTTCAGAAAAATCAAATGCATTGTCTACAACATAACTACCAGATCCATTAACTCTAAAGTTACCATTTGCATCTTCAGCAACAGCACTACCAATCATAGCTCCTAAAGAAAATCCTTCAATTGCTGCGTTACCTAAGTTTGAGAAACCTGCAAAAGGAACAAGATCTGTATCTAGTCCTAAATCAGTAACAATTGCTTCACTAGAAGAATAGTTAAAGTTTGTACTCCAATTTAATCCATTTCCTTCATTTCTAATCCAATCTAAATTTATATCTAATTCGATACCATCAGCTACAATTTCTCCAATATTTGTTTGAGTACTATCATATCCAGTTGATGGATCTAATGGTCTGTCTACAACTAAGTTGTTTGTTGTTCTCTGATATATAGAAAAATCAACAGTAATTCTATTGTCTAAGAAACTACCTTCTAAACCAAATTCTATTTCCTCTAATGTTTCAGGCTTTAAATCTGGATTTCCTAGGAAACTACTTGTTGTGTTTGTTACCACATCCACACCTTCATCTGTATTAAATGCTTGTGTATTTAAACTTAATGTAGTTGCAACAGGATATCCTGATTGAAAGTTTGCAGAAGTTCCTAAACCTGCTCTAAGCTTAAGGAAGTTTACAAATTCACTTTCTTGAAGAGCTTCAATTGCCTTAGATGGAAGGAATGAAATACTTGCAGATGGATAAGTAATTGATCTGTTTTCTTGTGTTAAGTTAGAAACCCAGTCTGTACGACTAGCTAACGTTAAGAAAGCAGTTTGTTTATATCCTAAATCAGCTTGTGCATATGCTCCTAAAATATTTCTTCTTTGAGAAACTTGGATTTCATCTTGAACACCAAAGTTAAAGTGTCTTAACACTCCAAATACTTGTTGTCCTGTACTTGCAACTCCACTTCTATCGTATACATCACTTCTTGTTTCCATACCCACAGTAAAGTTAAGGTCAAAATTATCAGAAAGATCATAATTACCTGCTATTGAAACCTTGTGGTTGTTAATAGTGTTAGTGTTGTTCCATGTGCTATACTTTCCTGATTGATTAGCAACACTACCTGTCTTACCTCCTCTGTTAGAAAAGTTAGAATTGTTTTCACTATACGTGTCAAAACCAAATTGATACATTAAGTTAATGTTGTCATTCATAGCATATGTAAGCGCTGCGTTACCAAATACTCTATTTGTTAACTGAGTGGTACCTGCATTCTTCACAGTCCATAATGGATGTTGTATACTATTGTTTTGTCTGTAATATACAGAACTACCATCTACTGGATTTTCAAACGGAAGCCCCATTAAATCAACACTTCTTGGGGTATAGAATAAGTTTCCAAAGATAGAAGCATCATCACCACCCACGTTACTACCAAAACTTGCAGCAATTGGAGGTGATTTAAAGTTTGTTCTTGCGTAGTTCATTGTACCACTAACAGTAAACTTATTTGATAATTTTGCATTACCACCAATACTTAACGTATTTCTTCCTACAGAGTTTCCAGGAGTAAATCCTTCATCATCTAAACTACCGTAGTTAATGTTGTAACTCATCTTTCCATCATCTGAAGAAGAACGGATATTGATGTTGTTACTTCTTACAACACCAGTTCTAAAGAAATCTCCAACTGAGTTGTAAGGTCTCCACTCGTATCTTGCTCCAGCAAATTCTGGAAATGCTTGTGGAATACCTGTAGCTGTAGAAGCTGTAGAATAAGGATGCTCTAACGTACCGTTAGCATCGAAAGCACTACTGCTTCCCCATCCTCCAGGTCCATCTCTTTCAAATTTTGGACCCCAGTTACTGAAGAACCAACCAAAAGCTTGATCAAAACCACCACCATATTCATTTTGGTAGTTTGCTGCAGAAGCAATTTCGTTAAAGAACACAGAAGAACTAACTGTAATTTCTTGCTTACTAGAACTACGTCTAGAAGAACCACTTTTTGTAGTTATTAAAATAACCCCATTACGTCCTTGTGTTCCATAAAGTGTAGCTGCTGCTAAACCTTTTAATACGTTTACACTCTCAATGTTGTTTGGATCAATATCTAGAAAACGACTAGAACCGTTGTTACCATCAACGAAGTTACCCTGGCTATTAGTGTCACTACTAAAAGGTACACCATCCACAACAAATAGAGGTTGGTTAGATCCACTAAAAGAACTCATACCTCTAATAAGGATACTTGTTCCTGAACCAGACACACCACTTTGAGTTTGAATGTTAACCCCAGAGGCTTTACCAGATAAAATTCTTCCGATATCACCTTCAGAACGTTGTTCTAATTGTTCAGATTTAACTTCACTTACAGCATAACCTAATGCCTTTTTTTCTCTTTTAATACCTTGTGCAGTAACGATGATTTCATCTAAAACCTCACCACCTTCTTCAAGAGTTACATCGATAACGTTGGCAGAACCAACAGTTTTTTCGACTGTCTTGTACCCTAGGTAATTAAAAACTAAAACGTCACCTGATGTAGCTTTGATGGAATATTTACCATCAAAATCAGTTTCAGCTCCAGTACTCGTACCTTTAATAATTACAGAAACACCTGGTAAACTTCCAGTGTTATCAGATACTGTACCAGAGACAGTTTTTTCTTGTGCAAATGATACCTGCACAATTAACGCCAATAATAGCGTCAAAACTCCTTTGAACTTTGTCTTCATATTTTATAATTTGAATTAATTAGCCCAAATATCTTGTTTTTTTTTTAAAAAGCAATGGTTTATGTTAAAAAAAACTTAACTAATATGCAGAAACACCTCATTAATCACAAAAAAACTTAAAAATAAGTTAACCATCTTACGATTAATTTTGATTTATCAAGTTTTATCTGATTATTTGAATTATTTCCAATTACGTATCCTAAGTCTAGGAAATTATTATTTAATTTAAATCGATATCCACCTCCAAGACCATAAATAGTATTTAATTTATCAGATATAGCGTTGTTATAAAACCCAAGATCAGTTATCGTATACAAATATGAAGTAGCTGAAGTAAGATATCTAAATTCGATGTTAGCAAAAGAATACATATTTGTAAAGATACTTTGTTCATTTACACCTCTTATACTATTGGCACCTCCTATTCTATAGAGTTCATTAAATAAGTAATTACTAGATTTTAGCATTTTAGACTCTGTCTTTATATATACATAACTTCTTTTACTAGTTTGTAGATTTGAGGATGTTAAAAGTTCTAATTGAAATTGAGTTTTCTCTGTAATTTCATTTCTTCTCTTTCCTAACTTACCTCTCAGTGCAATAGTGTAATTGTTTTTATAAAGTTCATTATCAGCTATGCTGTTTAGTTGATAGCCAATACCAATAAAATAATTTGAATAAGAGTCTAAACTATTTTCTGTGTTATTTATGAGATCATTAGACTTTTCATTTGAATATAATATAGATGCTTTAGAACGCGTGTTTAATACATATTGGGTTTCTATGTTAAAATTTGTGTTTAAAAATGTTGAATCTTGTCGATACAAGTTAAAACCTATTGTTAAAGATAGAGGAGACTTAAATAAGTAGGGAATCTCACTATTAATTTTAAACTCTGATTTTTCTTGAGCAACCTTATTCCAAAATAATTCAAATTTTTCTCCTGTATTTAAAATGTTATTTAATCTTAAATCAAGATTTCCGTTAAGTAATAGACCTTCTTCATTTTCTTTTGATGCAAAATTAATAATCCCATTAAAACTACTCGTCTCTAATTTATTCATAAACAAATAGAGGTGAGTTGAGTCTTTTTTAAATAAGACCTCTGGTTCTTTTTTTTCTTTAACAAAATCTAAATTCTTTGTAAGTATAGAGAACGCCTTCATTTTTTTTTTAGAAAAAACAGTAGACTTCTCAATTTTAAAAAAATGTTTTATAAATTTTTTAGGAAATTCATCATATCCCTTCACAATAACTTTATCTATAGTTCTTTTTGGAGATTCAATTATTTTCAGATTAAGAATTAAGGTGTCTTTTAAAAACGTTGGATGAGTATATGTAATTTCTGAAAACGAATTTCCTCGGGTATCTATATTTGTTAAAAGGAGATTTGTAAAGTTTTCAAATTCTTTGGTTTTAATCCGAATAGTATCGCTCATCTCTCCTATGGTCTTTGTTATAAATTCTTGTGGAAGAATTAACATGAGGTCAGCTGTTTTTTTTCCCAAATTAAACACAGCTTCATATTTTTTCTCATTCACGAGAACTGTATCTATTGTTGCAATGAAAAAGCCCTCTTTTTTTAAGCTGGTATGAATGGTAGATATTTCTTTGTAAATAGCTGTTTCTAGACTGTGATTTTTGTTGAATACAATAGCGTCTAAAATAGGAGAATGAATCGGGTCTGAAGCTGTAATTTTTAATTCAAGATTTTGCCCCACAATTCCAAAGGAAAAACAGCTAAAAAAAAGTATATATATATAAGGTATAGTTTTTTTACTCAAAATGTAACTTAAATCGTTCAAATGTAGTCCAAAATTTGAAAACATTATCAGTTTGTATACATGCATAAAAAAATTACTTGATCGGATTTGAATAGATAGAAATTAATTGTACATTTGCGCACTCTTAAAAAGAGAGAAATTTTAGTACAAACGAAAAATAGTAATAATTTAGTATGCCAACTATTCAACAATTAGTTCGTAAAGGAAGAACCAAAATAACTAAGAAGAGTAAATCGGCTGCTTTGTCGTCTTGTCCTCAAAGACGTGGAGTATGTACACGTGTTTATACTACAACGCCAAAAAAACCTAATTCAGCAATGCGTAAAGTTGCAAGAGTTAGATTAACAAATGGTAATGAGATAAACGCTTACATCCCAGGTGAAGGACATAATTTACAAGAGCACTCGATAGTATTAGTTAGAGGTGGAAGGGTAAAAGATTTGCCAGGAGTAAAGTATCACGTTGTTCGTGGGGCTTTAGATACAGCGGGAGTTGAGGGAAGAACTCAACGAAGATCAAAGTATGGTGCAAAACGCCCAAAAAAGTAATTTAGTAACTTTTTTAATGTAAAGACATGAGAAAAAGAGCAGCAAAAAAAAGAGTTTTACTACCGGATCCAAAATTTAATGATCAGTTAGTAACGCGTTTTGTAAACAACTTAATGTGGGCCGGAAAAAAATCGGTAGCATTTAAAGTATTCTATGATGCTATTGCAATCGTAGAAGAAAAAAAAGAAGACGATGAAAAAACAGCATTAGAAGTCTGGAAAGACGCTTTATCTAATGTAATGCCTCAAGTAGAAGTTCGTTCTAGACGAGTTGGTGGGGCAACTTTTCAAATACCAATGCAAATTAGACCAGATCGTAAAGTGTCTATGGCTATAAAATGGATGATTTTGTATACTCGTAAGAGAAACGAAAAAACCATGGCACAACGTTTGGCAGCAGAAATCTTAGCAGCAGCTAAAGAAGAAGGAGCAGCCGTAAAAAAACGTGTGGATACTCACAAGATGGCTGAAGCTAATAAAGCATTCTCTCACTTTAGATTTTAATAGAAATGGCTAGAGATTTAAAATACACTAGAAATATTGGTATTGCAGCACATATTGATGCTGGAAAAACTACAACTACAGAACGTGTGTTGTACTACACAGGAGTTTCTCACAAAATTGGAGAAGTTCATGATGGAGCAGCAACCATGGACTGGATGGAACAAGAGCAAGAAAGAGGAATTACCATTACTTCTGCTGCTACAACTTGTACATGGGATTTTCCTATTGAAAATGGTGAAAAAACTCCAGATACCAAAGGGTATCACTTTAACATTATTGATACTCCTGGTCACGTAGATTTTACTGTAGAAGTAAATAGATCACTAAGAGTTCTTGATGGATTGGTATTTTTGTTTAGTGCAGTTGATGGTGTAGAGCCTCAATCTGAAACAAACTGGAGATTAGCTGACAATTACAAAGTCCCAAGAATTGGTTTCGTAAACAAGATGGATCGTCAAGGTTCAGATTTTTTAGGTGTATGTCAGCAAGTAAAAGATATGTTAAAATCAAATGCAGTGCCAATTGTTTTAAATATTGGTGATGAAGATGATTTTAAAGGTATTATAGATTTAGTAAAAAACCGTGCCATTATATGGCATGATCAAACTCAAGGAGCAACATTCGATACTATCGAAATCCCTGAGGATATGAAAGAAGAAGCTCGTAAATATCGTGCACTACTTATTGAAGAAGTTGCTAGTTATGATGAGGATCTTTTAGAAAAATTTATGGAAGATGAAGAATCTATTACAGAAGAAGAAGTGCATGCAGCACTAAGATCTGCCGTAATGGATATGGCTATCATTCCAATGATTTGTGGATCTGCATTTAAAAATAAAGGGGTTCAGTTTCTTTTAGATGCTGTATGTCGTTATTTACCTTCACCTACAGATAAAGAAGGTATTGCAGGTGTAAATCCAGACACAAACCTAGAAGAAATTCGTAAGCCAGATGTTAAGGAGCCATTTGCTGCCTTAGCATTTAAAATTGCTACAGATCCTTTTGTGGGTCGTCTAGCATTCTTTAGAGCATATTCAGGTAGATTAGATGCCGGTTCTTATGTGTTAAACAACAGATCGGGTAAAAAAGAACGTATTTCACGTATCTATCAAATGCATGCCAATAAGCAAAATGCTATAGATTTTATTGAAGCAGGTGATATTGGAGCAGCTGTAGGTTTCAAATCTATCAAAACCGGAGATACACTTACTGCAGAGAAGCATCCTATAGTATTAGAATCTATGGATTTTCCAGACCCAGTAATTGGTATTGCTGTTGAGCCAAAAACAAAAGCAGATGTAGATAAGTTAGGTATTGGTCTTGGTAAATTAGCGGAAGAAGATCCTACGTTTACCGTACGTTCAGACGAAGCTTCTGGGCAAACGATTATCTCAGGAATGGGAGAATTACATCTAGATGTAATTGTAGATCGTTTAAAGCGTGAATTTAAAGTTGAGGTGAACCAAGGTCAACCTCAAGTAGAATATAAAGAAGCTATTACTGCTTCTGCAGATCACAGAGAAGTGTATAAAAAACAATCTGGTGGTCGTGGAAAGTTTGCAGATATTGTATTTACAATGGAACCAGCAGACGAAGGATTCCAAGGCTTACAATTTGAGTCTATTATTAAAGGGGGTAATGTACCTAGAGAATTTGTACCTTCAGTAGAGAAAGGATTCAAAGAAGCAATGAAAAATGGTCCTTTAGCAGGTTATGAGATGGACTCTATGAAAATAACCCTTAAAGACGGTTCTTTTCACGCGGTAGATTCAGATCAATTATCTTTTGAATTAGCGGCAAAACTAGGGTATAAAGCAGCAGCAAAATCTGCCAAAGCAAAAATCATGGAGCCTCTAATGAAGTTAGAAGTATTAACCCCTGAAGAAAACATGGGTGATATTGTAGGAGATTTAAACAGAAGAAGAGGTCAAGTAAATGATATGAGTGACCGTGCTGGATCTAAAGTTGTTAAGGCTTTAGTGCCATTATCTGAAATGTTTGGATATGTAACAGCGTTAAGAACTATGTCTTCTGGTAGAGCAACATCTACCATGGAATTTTCTCACTATGCAGAAACTCCATCTAACGTTTCTGAAGAAGTAATCGCAAAAGCAAAAGGTTAATCCACTAAATAATAATAAGATGAGTCAAAAAATTAGAATAAAATTAAAGTCTTACGATTACAATTTAGTAGATAAGTCTGCTGAGAAAATTGTTAAGACTGTAAAGAGTACTGGAGCCGTAGTTAATGGTCCAATACCTTTACCAACAAACAAGAAAATTTTCACGGTTTTACGTTCACCTCACGTGAATAAAAAATCTAGAGAACAATTTCAATTGTCTGCATACAAACGTTTG